>JAESTF010000231.1 GCA_016763795.1 Flavobacteriales bacterium | reverse complement strand
GCTGTACAAATGTTAGATGTTGCTTTATCTCTTTTAATGTGTTGTTCTCTTGTTTGTAAAGCCATTCTTAAGGCTCTATTTCCTTGAGCATCAACAGAAACCCCAATTATTCTTCCAGGAATAGATCTTTTGTAAGCTTCTTTAGTTGCAAAATAAGCAGCATGAGGTCCGCCATAGCCCATTGGTACTCCAAAACGTTGAGTAGTACCAACAACAACATCAGCCCCCCAGCTTCCTGGAGATGCTAATTGTGTTAAACTTAAAATATCTGCTGAAGCAATTACTAAACTTTCATTAGCGTGTGCTTTTTCTGCAAATGCTGCGTAATCGTTAATCTGACCAGTAACATCTGGGTATTGAACAATTGCCCCAAAAATAGTTGAGTTAAACTCAAATGTATTGTGATCTCCAATAATCAATTCTATTCCTAGTGGATTAGATCTTGTTTTTAAAATGTCAATAGTTTGTGGCAAACATTTTTCAGAAACAAAAAACTGATTAGATCCTGCTTTTTTTGCAGCTCTACTTCTGCTGTTGTAAGCTAATATCATTGCTTCTGCAGCAGCAGTTCCTTCATCTAATAAAGACGAATTAGCCAATTCCATTCCTGTTAAATCGATTACCATTGTTTGGTAATTCAATAATGCTTCTAATCTTCCTTGAGAAATTTCTGCTTGGTAAGGTGTGTAAGCCGTATACCATCCCGGATTTTCTAATATATTTCTTTTAATTACAGAAGGAGTAATAGTATTGTTGTACCCTAATCCGATATGAGATTTAAATACCTTATTCTTTCCAGCTAATTTTTTGATATGATTTAAGTACTCATATTCAGTCATTGCCTCTTCTAAATCAAGCTCTTTATTTAATCTGATTTTTGAAGGAATAGTTTCATCAATTAATTGTTCTAATGAAGAAGCACCACAAACTGAAAGCATTTCGTCAATATCGTTTTCTCTTGGACCGATGTGACGACTAGAAAATTTATCTATAATCATAGCTGTAATTTTTTATTATCTAAATAAAGGATAGCAAAAGTAATGAATTGATAAATATAAATTACAAGATATTCTTAACAGTAACTAGGACTATTTTATTATTTTAAACAGGTTAGAAATTCTAGTTTAAACTGGTAGTGCGAAGGGAGTTGAATGTTGTCTTCATTTGGGCGATTTCTTTAATTAAATCTCGGTTTTTTTCAGCTCCATTACCAACAATGATAATGTCAGCTCCAGCTTTATAAATCTCTTCAGCAGCTTGTGGAGTTCTAATTCCTCCACCAATAATTAAGGGGCCATTTTTAGCGGCTTTAGTTTTAGAAATCATGGATGTAGAGATACATTTTTTTGCACCACTTCCGCCATCAATATAAGTTAGGTTTAATCCTAAATATTCTCCTGCTAAAGCGGTATTAGCTGCTATTTCTGCATTATTGTGCGGAATAGGAAGTGTGTCGCTAACATAAATGGCAGTAGTCGTAGTTCCACAATCAACTAATAAATAGCCCGTTGGAATTACTTCTAAATTGCTTTTTTTAATTAGTGGAGCAGCACTAACTTGGTGCCCAATTAAAAACTCAGGGTTTCGTCCAGAAATTAAAGAGAGAAACAAGATCGCATCTGCATACTTTGAAATTTGATCGGGGTTTCCAGGGAAAATAATGATAGGTTTTGTAGTGTTTTCTTTGATTAACCGAGTTGTTTTTTGCATGTCACCTTGGGTAATAATGCTTCCTCCAACAAAAAAGAAATCTACAGCAGAATTATTACAAAGTTTAACGGTATCTAATAATTCCTTCACATTTTGTTTGTCGGGATCTATTAAAACACCAAACATTTTAACACCATTATTGGTGTTGTTAAGAATTGATTGATATACGTTTTTGTTTTTGTGCATTAACGCAAATTTACATTTTTAGTTTTAACATGAATCGTTACCCTAAATTTATTTCAGGGTTTTTTTAGATTCCCAGTCAAGCTGAGAATGACAGAAAATCACACTGTATAAACCAACATAAAACCTTCAATATTTTCCCAAGCCATTGGTATTTTTTTTTGAAAGTCAGGCATTTTTATTTCGCCATTAAAAGTGTTCTCGTTCTCAGAAAAATTATGGATAAAAAGGTTTTCAATAAATAAGACTTCTTTTTTTCCATAATACTTATAAAGTGACTCTTTTGCTCCCCAATAAAGCGTTAAATGTTCTAATGAAGTAATAGTTTGAATATCTAAAGGGTTTAGGAATTTATGATTGATACGTTCTATTTTTGGGGTTATTTTTTCAATATCAATACCACAATCGCATTTTTTGTTGAGGTTTATGGCTACAAATTCATTAGAGTGAGAAATGGAAATGTGCCAGCCATTATCTAAATGTGGTTTTCCTAAATTATCATAAAGAATAGTGGCATTATCAAAAAAATGGCTTAATAAAATTCGTGTAGCTAGCCATTGTTTTAAACGCTGTTTATTTTTTGTTTCGTATATAGTTGATTGATCAAACCCTTTATTAGTGAGTGTGTTTAATAGCTTTTTCTCTGTTTCAGTAATTTTCCAAACACCAACTTTTACGGTTTCTGAAACGTTATTTATCTGATAAATAGGCATTTTATAAAAGTTATTGAGTTATTCATTAAATTTGCAGTCCTTAAATTATATAAACTATAACGAATGAATACAGAGATAGAAAAATTACCTTACAAAGTTAAGGATATATCCTTAGCAGAATGGGGAAGAAAAGAAATAACAATTGCTGAAGCAGAAATGCCAGGTTTAATGAGTTTAAGAGCAGAGTTTGGAGATTCTAAACCGTTAGCTGGAGCAAGAATTGCTGGTTGTTTACACATGACAATTCAAACTGCAGTTTTAATTGAAACATTAACAGCTTTAGGTGCTGAGGTTACTTGGTCATCATGTAACATATTTTCAACACAAGATCAGGCTGCTGCTGCAATTGCTGCAACAGGTGTTCCAGTTTATGCTTGGAAAGGGTTAAGTGATGAAGATTTTGATTGGTGTATTGACCAAACAATTAAAGGGTTTAAAGATGGTAAAGCATTAAACTTAATTTTAGATGATGGTGGAGATTTAACAAATATGGTGTTTGATAAATATC
>JAESTF010000230.1 GCA_016763795.1 Flavobacteriales bacterium | reverse complement strand
TTATTTCATATCCATTTAAAACTTGGATATTCCCCATTGCTTGCATCTGAAACAAAAATTCATTTCCAGCACGTTTTGCTGGATCACCAGTACAACTTTCTTCCGTACCTAGAACCGCAAAATTAATTCCTACGTTATTTAAAATTTTAACAAAAGCACGAGTAATTTTCTTGGCTCTATCATCAAAACTTCCTGCACAGCCTACCCAAAATAATACTTCTGGTTGCTGGCCCGAAGCCATCATTTCTGCCATTGTTGGTACTTTTAATTCACTCATATCCTTATTTTATACTTCGTCTTTCCATTTTAAACGGTCTGCTTGTGCAAATTGCCAAGGTGCTCCGTTGTTCTCAATATTGGTAAAAATCCCAGTCCATTCTGCTGGAGCTTTAGACTCTTCCATTATTAAATATTGTCTTAAATCTATAATTACAGAAAGCGGGTCGTTATTTACAGGGCAAGCTTCTGTACAAGCATTACAACTCGTACAAGCTAATAATTCCTCCTCTGTAATGTAATCTCTCAATAATGATTTTCCATCATTATAGTCTTTCCCATTTTTATCAATTCCTTTTCCTACCTCTACTAATCGATCTCTAGTGTCCATTAAAATTTTACGAGGAGATAATGCTTTTCCCGTAATGTTTGCTGGACAAACATCTGTACATCTTCCACATTCTGTACAAGTGTATGCATCCATTAATTGTTTCCAATTTAAATCTGTAACATCCTTAGCTCCAAATCGTTCCGGATCACCAACTGGTTCTGGTGGCGCAGCATAAGGATCTACATTAGGGTCAAACATTAATTCTACTTCCTTTTTAACCGCAGCCATATTTGGTAATTGTCCTTTAGGTGTCAATTTAGAATAAAACACATTCGGAAATGCTAACATAATATGAAAGTGTTTGGAGTATGGTAAATAATTTAAGAAAGCAAAAATTCCTACAATATGGAACCACCATAAGCCTCTTTCTAATCCAATTAAAGTTGATTCGGAAGAACCAGCAAACATCCCTTCAAAAATTCCGCTAATTGTAAAAGAACCAACCTGAGGATAATGTGCTGCTCCTAAAACTTGCAATTGCGCATCAACAATATTCATTAACAAAAAAGCAGACATTAATAATACTTCTGTAACCAAAATGAGGTTGGCATCCGTCTTTGGCCACCCTTCCATTTCTGGGCTAAAAAAACGTTTAATCCTCAGTACATTTCTTCTTATTAAAAAGATAACACAAGCAATTAATACTAATAATGCAAGTATCTCAAATGTTGAAATCAAAAAAGTATATAAACTTCCTAACGGAGAAAACAAACGGTGCGTTCCTAGTATCCCATCTAAAACAATTTCTAAAACTTCTAAATTGATAATAATAAACCCTGCATAAACTATAAAGTGTAAAACTCCAACAACTGGTCGTGCTTGCATTTTTGATTGACCTAAAGCAACTCTTGCCATTAAACTAAAACGAGCTCCTTTATTATCATTTCTATCTAAGTCTTTCCCTAATTTAATGTTGCGAATAATTGTTCTAACATTTTTAGCAAACAAGCCAATAGTAGCAAGAACTAAAACAATAAAAATAATACTAGAAATATTCATGAAATTAATTAAGGTTTTTTATATGGGATTTCTTTTTTAGAAAGTACTCTAAAATAACGTTTTGGATGTAATTTAATATCTTCTAACAACTCTTCCATTTGTTTAGTCGCAGCGGTTAAATTATTATACAACGAATCATTTGTCATTAATTTACCTATCGTTCCTTCCCCCTTATTCATTTTATCCATTACAGCAGCCATTCCATCTAAAGCACTTTGTGCTTTGGTAAGTGTTGCATTAATATCTAAGTTTTTTAAAGAATCTGCTAACTGACTAAAATTATCCATAGCAGGATTCACTTTGTTTTTCATTGTTGAATTCATTGTCTTAGCTAACCCTTGAAACTCTTCCATTGTTGAATTTAAGTTCGTAATAGCTAACGAAAAATTTCTTTTATTTCGTTCAGTAAACATTCCGTTTAAATTTTCTAATGTTTCTGTTAATTTAACTACAGCCGTATCCATAGTTAACATTAAATGCTCCGCTTTATCTTTTATAGGAAGCATTTGTTCACTAAAATCTTCTAACATTGAAATTTCAAACTCAGATTGAAGTGTATCCCCATTTTGTAAGTCTTCTTTTGAATCTCCTAGTTTTAACCCTATTGCTTTAGACCCCATAAAATCTGTACTAATCAACTCTGCAATAGAATTTTGAGGGATTCTTAGTGCATTCTCAGTAATGTTCAATTTTACAATTACTCTACTCGATTTATCTGGATGAAAGTAAATATCATCAACTACACCACTATGTACACCGTTAATAATAATTGGAGATGATACTGCTAAACCTGGCACTTTAGGATAAATAGCATAAACGCTCGTGCTTTTAAAAAATAAATTAGTCCCTTTTAGATAGTTAAATCCCCATACTAACATTGCAATTGCAAATATCGATACAAAACCAACCTTTATTTCTTTAGATATCTTCATCTATAATTAATAAGCTACAAATATCGTTAAAGGGAATTAATATAACAAGTTAATAAATACCGTTTTTTATTTCAGCAAATTAAGTGCAGCACTAACCGAAATTCGCTTTCCATCAGAAAATGCAATAATAAAAGCATCCTTATAACCTTTGTTCCTAATTCGTAATTGTAAGCTATTCGCATCTGTAATATTGGTTTCTTTTCCTACTACATAACGATATAAACCTCCTGCATTATAAATTTCAACATTTTTAATTCCTTTAAAATTTTGTGGTAAAAGTTCTAGTTTTTTTGAAGATGTTGCGAGCTGCACTTTAAAAACAACACCTTTAGCTATAACTTCACCTTTATTTATTTTTTTGTCCTTCTTTTCTTTTTTGATTTGCTCTTTTGTTTTTGGCTTTACTTCTTTAACAACAACTTCTTTAGGTTTCTTTATTTCTTCTTTTTCATCAACTATATTTTCTGTTACTCCATCCTTACTTTCTAGCTCTTTTTTATACTCTTTAAAAGCTCTATAAATTGCAGATGACAAATAATCTTGGCCAACATCAGAAACTAAAAATTTCTCTTCTTCTCTGTTGGTTAAAAATCCTGTCTCTATTAAAACACTTGGCATATTTGTTTGATGCAACACCAAAAAACCTGCTTGTTTAACCCCCCTGTCTTTCCTTCCTACTCGTTCTTTAAATTGTTTTTGAATTTTAGATGCAAAACTTAAACTCTGATCAATAAAAGCATCTTGTCTCATAGTAAGTACAATATACGATTCTGGGGAATTAGGATCAAAATCACTATACTTTGTCTTATAATCTTCTTCTAATAAAATTGAAGAGTTTTCTCTTTTTGCAACATTAAGGTTAGACTCTGATTTATGCAGGCCCATCACATAAGTTTCTGTTCCGTAAGCAGCTTTATTATCATTAGCATTGGCATGAATACAAATAAATAAATCTGCTTTAGCTTTATTAGCAATCGCTGCTCTTTCCCATAATTTTAAATACACATCTGTTTTACGAGTATAAACAACTTTAACATCTGGAAAATTTTCTTCAATGTGTTTCCCTAGTTTTAAAGCCATAGCCAAGGCAACATGCTTTTCTTTAGAGCTTAAACCATGACACCCAGGATCATGACCTCCATGTCCGGCATCAATACATACCGTTTTTACTCCAAAAAAATCAGATTTATTTCGCGAAAATGTAGCATTTGAAAAAACAAATCCT
>JAESTF010000229.1 GCA_016763795.1 Flavobacteriales bacterium | reverse complement strand
TCCAGGAACTGGAAAAACACTACTAGCACGGGCTGTCGCTGGAGAAGCACAAGTCCCTTTCTTTTCATTATCTGGTTCTGATTTTGTTGAAATGTTTGTTGGTGTTGGCGCTTCAAGAGTAAGAGATTTATTTAAACAAGCTAGTGCGAAAGCTCCTTCAATTATTTTTATTGATGAGATTGATGCAATTGGGAGAGCTAGAGGTAAAGGTGGAATGCAAGGAGGAAACGATGAGCGAGAAAACACCCTAAACCAACTATTAACAGAAATGGATGGTTTTGGAACAAATAATGGCGTAATCGTATTAGCAGCGACTAACAGAGCCGATGTTTTAGATAGAGCATTAATTAGACCAGGAAGGTTTGACCGACAAATTCATGTTGACTTACCAGAGCTAAACGAAAGAGAAGAAATCTTTAATGTTCATTTAAAGCCTTTAAAAACTGACAATACTGTTGATGTTAAATTTTTAGCTCGACAAACACCTGGATTTTCTAGCGCTGATATTGCAAACATTTGTAATGAAGCAGCATTAATTGCAGCTCGAAACAATAAAAAGAAAGTTGGAAAACAAGATTTTTTAGATGCTGTAGATCGAATTATTGGTGGATTGGAAAAGAAAAATAAAATTATATCTGACCATGAAAGAAAGGCTATTGCCTACCATGAAGCTGGTCATGCCGCAGTAAGTTGGTTAGTAAAATATGCTAATCCACTAATTAAAGTAACTATTATTCCTAGAGGTAGATCATTAGGTGCAGCTTGGTATCTACCTGAAGAACGGCAAATAACGACTACTGAGCAATTACTGGATGAAATGGCTGCTGCACTTGGTGGTAGAGCTGCTGAAGAAGTTATGTTTGGGAAAATATCTACTGGTGCATTAAGCGACTTAGAAAAAGTAACTAAACAAGCTTATGCAATGGTTAGTGTATACGGTTTAAGTGATAAGCTTGGAAATATAAGTTATTATGATTCTTCTGGGCAAAATGAATACTCTTTTAATAAACCTTACAGTGAAAAAACTGCGGAGTTGATAGATGAAGAAGTTAAAAAAATGATTGATGAATCTTACCAAAGAACACTCGGAATTTTTAGAGAAAATAAAGATAAACTGATTCTTTTAGCTGATAAATTATTAGAAAAAGAAGTCTTATTTAGAGATGATTTAGAATTAATTTTCGGGAAAAGTAAATTTGAAGACGAATTAAAAGAAGAGAAGAAAATTTCTAAGAAAAAAGATATTTCTTCAAAAAAAGATACTGAAGGAAAAACAGAAGTTACAAAAAAGGATGAAACTTCTATAGAAGAAAAAACCGAGTCGAAAACGACTACTGAAGACAAGAAGTAAAATGTCTAATTGGGTAGTAGTATATACAAGTTCTAATTTAAATAATGTAGAAATTATTAAAGGAATTTTAGCTGAAAATGAAATTGACTCTGTTATTATAAACAAACAAGACTCTATGCATCTTAACTTAATAAACGGAGCAACAGAATTAATATCCTTACATATTAATCCTGAAAATGTAGTGAAAGCAAAACATATTATTTCAAAAACCTCATTCTAAAAAAATGTTAACTAGAGCTATAACAGGTTTTTTATTTATACTTACCATTATTGCAGGTATTTATTTTAATGAAATAATAGCCATGAGTCTCTTTAGTTTAATTGTACTTTTAGGTGTTAATGAATTTTACAATTTAGTTAAAAAATCTAAAACAATTAAACCAATTAAGTTTTGGGGAGCACTTACAAGTCTTCTTTTAATGGTTACAATATGTTTAAGCCTTTTAAATATAATTTCAATTAAATTAGTTTTTATTCCTATTCTAATGCTTTTTTCTACTTTTCTTATCGAATTGTACCGAAAAAAAAGCAACCCTTTTATTAATATCGCCTATACTCTTATAGGAATAATATACATTGTTCTTCCTTTTGCTATGCTATTCCATTTAGGTTTTTATTCAGATAATAATTTTACAGCAGAATACAGCTTTCAAATCGTTTTAGGGTTTTTCTTGTTACTTTGGACTAATGATACTGGAGCTTATTTAGCAGGCCGTTTTTTTGGTAAACATAAACTATTCGAACGTATTTCCCCTAAAAAAACATGGGAAGGATCTTTTGGTGGTGGAATTCTAACTATTGGCGTAGCCTATACTTTATCCATCTTCTTTCCTAATTTAAATTTAACTAATTGGATTGTTATTGCCGTTTTGGTAGCTATTTTTGGAGGATTGGGAGATTTAGTAGAGTCGATGTTAAAACGAAGTTTAAACATTAAAGACTCTGGCAATATACTTCCTGGTCATGGAGGTATCTTAGATCGATTTGATGGACTCTTATTGTCTGTTCCTTTTATCTATTCTTACTTGCATTTAATAAGTTAGAAATCTTATTTTTGAATTAAATTAAACCTATGAAATTTCATAAAGAAGGAATTCCCTCGTTAATTATTGTTATTCTATTTGCATTAATAGTAAATATTCTAACTTATTTATTTTTAAATGATTACACTATTATAAAAATAATAGGCTATATCATAACTAGTTTTCTATTTATTATTATCCTTCAGTTTTTTAGAAACCCTAACCGCAATCGAATACAAAGAGATGGAGAAATTATTTCACCTGCAGATGGTACAGTTGTAGTAATTGAAGAAGTAGAGGAAACAGAATACTTTAACGAAAAACGATTACAGGTTTCTGTTTTTATGTCTCCTTTAAATGTACATATTAATAGATATCCTATAAGTGGTTTATTAAAATATTACAAATACCACCCAGGATTATACTTAGTTGCTTGGCATCCGAAATCTTCTACAGAAAACGAAAGAACAACAACCGTTGTTGAAGATAATAAAGGTAGAAGTGTTTTATTCCGGCAAATTGCTGGAGCTTTAGCACGAAGAATTGTTTTTTACGGAAAAGAAGGGGATAATGTCTCTCAAAATGAAGAGTGTGGATTTATAAAATTTGGTTCTCGAGTAGATTTATTACTACCTTTAGATGTAAAACTCAATGTTAAATTAAACGAAAAAGTAAAAGGCGGAATTACTACTATCGCAAAATTTAACACTCATTAACATTTTTCTTCTCCAATTTTCATTAATTTGGTAGTCAGTTAAACAAACTTTTATATAAATATATTGTTATGAAAAAATTATTATTATCATTTCTACTTATCGGATTTATTGCAACTTCAAGTTTTGCTTCTACAACGATTCTAACGACTAACTTTGAAACTGAATTTTGTGACGATAAAGATTGTGACAAAAAAGATTGCAAACACGATAAAAAAGAATGTACAGCTGCTCAAAAGAAAAAATGTGCAAAAGCTGGAAAAGCATGCTCTTCTAAAGAAGCTACTGCAAAAAAAGCTTGTTGTTCTAAAGGAAAAGCTAAATCTTGTAGTAAATCTAAGTCTACTGGAAGTAAATTAGAAAAAAAGAAATAAGCTAAGCAATACAAGTAATAAAAAAAAGGCTTCAATTGAAGCCTTTTTTTTTATTATAGTATTTCGTAAAGTTCACTTAAACAACTAATTTCTTTTTGAACACTATTTTTATGCTCTAACTTATTAAAGTTGAAATAAATAGCATCCATCTTTACACGTTGTGCACCATAAATATCCGCATACCAATCATCTCCTATCATTAATGAATTTTTAGCATTTGCTCCAGCCGCTAAAAAAGCTTTCTTAAAAATATAAGGGTGTGGTTTCTTAACACCTACTTTTTCTGATAATATTACTACATCAAAATAGTTAGATATTCCTGATTCTTTTAACTTAATATGTTGAACCTCTTCAAATCCATTGGTAATAATATGCAACTTATACTTCTTTGATAGATATTTTAAAACTGATCTCGTTTCTGGCAACAATAATGTTTGCCTAGGTGAATGGTAAATATAGAAATCACCCATATCACTTGCTACCTTAGGATTACTTATATTAAAATACGCTAAAGTATCTTCAAATCGTCTCCATCGTAATTCATCTTTAGTTACCTTATCTTCCCTATAGAGACTCCATAGCGCTTCATTTATTTCCTGATACTTCTCTATAAATTCATCTACAGAGTTTATTGATTTATCCAATTTAAAATGAGTATAAATATCGTTCAATACTTTTTTTGAATTCTCATCAAAATGCCATAATGTTCTATCTAAATCAAAAAATATGTGTTTGTATTTCTTTTTCATATTAAAAAAGCCCCCTCGATTATCTCGAGAGAGCTTTTACTTTTATTTGTAATAAAATGTAACTTATCTAGTTACAATAAATTTCGCAACACTTCTTTCAGTACCAGACTCCAAAGATATAATATAAGTTCCAACACACAATAAAGAAGCATCAAATTTCACTTGATGGTTTCCTTTAGCCTTAACACCTAACTTAATGCTTTTAACTAAAGAGCCAGTTAGATTATAAATCTTAATTGTTGTTTCTGAATTTTTCTTTAAATCAAAAGCAAGTACTCCAACATTGTTTAATGGATTAGGATAAACACTTAAATTAGTAACAAAACTATTTCCATCTATATCAGCAAACTCATCGTTCTCTTCAACAGCAGTAAACAAATCATCTGTTCTATAAAATCCTCTACCGTGTGTTCCTAAATATACAGATCCCGAGTTTAAAGCTTGATTAGATCTTATATGTTGCTGTACAACACCATGCACTGGAGCGTGAGTCATACCATTACCACTTTCATCAGTCCAT
>JAESTF010000024.1 GCA_016763795.1 Flavobacteriales bacterium | reverse complement strand
CTCTAATTTAAATATTGATTATTACATTCCTATAACAAAAAGAAGTGTTATTAAACTGTCTTCTAAAAATGGTTATATTTTTAACGAAAATCTTTTTGATAACGAGTTATTAAGGATAGGTGGGCTGTTAACATTACGAGGTTTTGATGAAGAATCTATTTTTGCATCTCTTTATACTATTGAAACTTTAGAGTATCGTTATATTTTGGAACAAAACTCATATTTATTCTTATTTATTGATGGTGCCTACTATGAAAATGATGGAATAGATAAATTTATTTCCGATAGACCATTTGGCTTTGGCGCAGGGATGAGTTTTGAAACAAAGGCTGGTATTTTTTCTATTAGCTATGCAATAGGAAAACAGTTTGACAACCCTATTGTTTTTCGTTCGGCAAAAATTCATTTTGGATTTGTTAACTTCTTTTAGCAGAAAATTCTTCCTTATTATTAATGATGTATTTACATCAAAAAATACGCTCTATAAAATAGATTAGTTATCTTTGCTAACCTTAATTATTAAATATGAAAAGCGTAATTAACCCTATATATTTAGAAGCTGATAAAATACAGCAACTAAAAAAAGATTTTAAAACTGCAAAACCTTGCAACTATATAGTTTTACCTAATTTTCTAACCGAAGAGTTAGCAACAACACTTTATAAGAATTTTCCTAAAATAGATACCTTAAATGTTAAACGTAAAAGTTTAAACGAAAACAAATCTGAAGATTATCATTTCGATCGTTTCCACTCTAGTTTTAGCGATTTAAAAAAAGTAGTTTCATCACCAGAAATGTACCAATTTATGGAAACCATTACTGGAATTAAAGAATTAAAAACTACTAATGATTCTTTGGGTTCTGGTGTTCACCAAGGAACCAATGGCAGTTATGTTGATGTTCATATTGATGTGAATTATAATCCTACTGAGAACCTTTGGAGAAGGATTAACTTATTGATTTATTTAAATAAAAACTGGAAACCAGAATATGGTGGAGATTTAGAATTATGGGATAAAGCAATGACCAAATGTGAAGCTAACGTTCCTTGTGATTTTAATAGAGCAATAATTTTTTTAACAGACGAAAATTCACCACATGGTTATGGAAAAACAACAATCCCTGAAAACGAAACCAGAAAATCATTCTATACATACTACTTTACTGAAGTTGGTGAGGGGTTTAATTATAGTGATTCTCGTTTTGTTTCTAGACCAAATGATTCAACAGTAAAAAAAATAGCCACGGGAATTAAAGAACCCTTAAAAATTACAGCAAAAAAAATACTAAAATCGTTGGGTGTTAAATCGTTAGATTTTCAAGATAAAAACAAAAAGAAATAGAAATGGCAAGAAAAAAAAGAGAGAAGATTTCTAAAGAATCTATCAAAAAAGCAATGCGTGTGTTTAAATTTATCAAACCATTTCGTGTAACTTTTGGTTTTGGAATGTTAGTTCTTATTGTATCAAGTGTTGTAATGATGGCTTTTCCAAAGGTGTTGGGAGATTTAATTGATTCTGCCAATTCTACTGATGGGACTACAGTTAATGAAACAACCGTTTTATTAATTAGTATTTTCTTGGTTATCGCCATCATGTCTTTCTTTAGAATTTACCTTTTCGGAATTGTTACTCAAAAAGCATTGGCTCTTTTAAGAACGGAAACATACAAACACTTAATCTCCTCACCTATGAGCTTTTATTCAAGTAAGAGGGTTGGAGAACTAAGTAGTAGAATTACGACTGACATTGCTTTATTGGAGGAAACTTTCTCTACCACTATTGCCGAAATTATTCGTCAAATAATTACCATTCCGGTAGCTTTATTTTTCTTGTTATTTATATCTCCAAGGTTAACTGTTTTTATGGTAGCAGTAATTCCTGTAGTAGCTTTAATTGGAATCTTCTTTGGAAAATATATCAAAAAACTTTCTAAACACGCACAAGATGATATTGCCGAAGCAAATGGTGTTGTAGATGAAACTTTACACGGAATTGCAAGTGTGAAAGCCTATGCCAATGAATTTTTTGAAATAGCTCGTTACAAAAAAAGCATTGATAGCTCTGTTGATACTTCAATCAAAAATGCCAAATGGAGAGGTGCATTTATTGGATTAATCATGTTTGCTGCTGGTGCAGCTATTGTTTCTATTATTTGGTACGGATTACATATGGTTCAAGTAGGAGAAATAACGATAGGTGGTTTACTTCAATTTGCCATTTACTCTGCATTGTTAGGTGTTTCTTTTGGAGGAAGTGCTGAGTTATTTGCTAAACTTCAAAAATCTATTGGAGCAACGGAACACTTAATGGATATCTTAGAAGAAGCTACTGAAAATGTTTCTTTAGAGCCTTCTGAAAGAATATCAATCAAAGGAAATATCGCTTTTAATAACGTTAACTTCTCCTACCCTTCTCGTAGAGATATTCAGGTAATTAAGAATATAACTTTTGAAGTTGAAAAAGGAAAACAAATTGCATTTGTTGGACCTTCAGGTTCTGGAAAAACTACTATTGCAGCTTTATTGTACCGTTTTTATAATCCTGAAAGTGGCTCAATAACTATTGATGGTAAAGACATTAGTGATTATGAGTTATCTCAGATAAGAAATGAAATGGCAATGGTTCCACAAGAGGTAATGTTATTTGGTGGAAGTATTAAAGAAAATATTGAATATGGTAAACCTGGAGCTACTGAAGAAGAAATTTTTGAAGCTGCTAAACAAGCTAATGCTCTAGAGTTTATTGAAAGCTTTCCTGAAAAATTTGAAACTTTAGTTGGTGATAGAGGGATACAACTTTCTGGTGGACAAAAACAACGTATTGTCATTGCCAGAGCCATTCTTAAAAACCCTTCTATTTTAGTGTTAGATGAAGCAACTAGTGCTTTGGATTCTGAAAGTGAAAGGTTAGTACAAGAAGCTTTAGAACGTTTAATGAAAGGAAGAACTTCTTTAGTAATTGCACACCGTTTATCTACCATTAAAAATGCAGATAATATTATTGTATTGGATAAAGGTAGAATTAAAGAAACAGGAACGCATACTGAGTTAATTCAATTGGAAAATGGTATTTACAAAAATTTAAGTACGCTTCAGTTGACTGCGGTTTAATTTTTTTGTCATTCTGAATGTAGTTTTATTGAAATTTTAATTTCAGCATAAAACAAAATGAAGAATCTATTCTCAATCAATAAAAGAAGCCTCTTGAAACTTTCAAGAGGCTTTGTCGTTTTCATATAAAAAAGATTCCACACTTCATATTTGTTTTACCCTTCGATAAACTCAGGGTGACAAATTATCGTTCTGAATGACAAATTAGGCTTAAACCAAACTAGCCAACTGCTCTTCTAATACTTTAATCTTCGCTTCAGCATCCGCTTTTTTCTTTTGCTCTGCAGCAACAACTTGTTCTGGTGCCCCAGCAACAAAACGCTCGTTAGAAAGCTTCTTGTTTACAATATTTAGAGAACCTTTTGCGTAATCTAGATCTGCTTTAATTTTTTCTAGCTCAGCTTCAACATCAACATTCCCTTCCATCGGAATAAAATACTCATTCGATTTTACCACAAAAGAAAAAGCTCCCTCTACTTTATCATCAACATAAGTTAGATTGGATAAAT
>JAESTF010000228.1 GCA_016763795.1 Flavobacteriales bacterium | reverse complement strand
TCCTTCTTTTCCTTCTAAACGATGTACAAAAAGCTGTTGGTCTTTTTCAACTTTAAATTGTTGCCCTGCTATTTCTACAATTGCGTACATTATTATATAATTTTAATTTTTAACGGCTGCAAACTTAGGTATTATTTTGTAATAATTTGTATTATTTACTACAATATTAAAAAGTTAAACTCATTCCAAAACTTGGCATTAACGGTAATTGATATACTTTATCTGCCGTCACTCTATCAATAAAGAATAAATTGTTTCTGTTATAAGCGTTTGTTGCTCCTAAATTAGCTTCTAAAATAGAATTTTTACCTAACACAAACTTCCTTTTAATATTAATATCTAAACGATGATAATACGGCAATCTGCCTTTATTCAATTCTGCAAACTCTAACTCGAGTGTTCCATTTGTTGATGTGTAATTTTGATCAATTGAAGAAAAATTAACTCCCTCATAAAACCCTTGTGTTTGTGTAAACGGAAATCCTGATGCTAGATTCCATCTTGTGTTAAACTCCCAGTTTAAATCTTTACCAAAGGTATAAGCAACAACAACATTTACGTTATGTCTTCTATCAAATATTGGTGTATACTCTTGTATTCCATCCCAACGTGTAATCTTTCCTAAAGAATAAACAGTCCAAACATTTAAACGAGTAGATGAATATTTAAGTACTACATCAACCCCATAAGCTTTTCCTATTTCAACAATAAATTCTTTCTTTAATTCATCTGGTTTATCAACAGCAGCATCATCACTCTCATCAAAAATTTGATTTCTATTAGTGTTTGTTAATTGTGTAAAATCTTTTAAATAACCTTCAATATTTAAACTAAGCGAACGTGTAAAGTCATATTCAAATCCTACAATGTAATGGTTTGCTTTTTGCAATTTATGATCAATGGTCGTTACAGAACCATCTTGTTGTGTAAAGTTCTCTTGTAAATTATCTGGCCCTGATAAAAACCCATAAAATAAGTTAACGATATCTCTATCAGAATTTGCACTAATTAAATTTTGAGAATACATTCCTGCCGCACCTTTCATTCTCAATTTTTTAGTAATATTATATTTCAACCCTATCCTTGGCTCTAAAGAAGTTGCTGGTAAAGATGCGTAATACTGAACTCTAACGCTTGGTTCTATTACCATTTTACCTGCATTTATTCTATACATCATAAACCCTGAAAGTTCTGTTGTATTTTCCTCTTGTTCAATTTTTGTATTAACCGAATTTACAAACTCATAATTGGTTTTAAAGCCTAACATTTCAAAACCATATTTAAATTGATTGTCACCCGAAAAAGTGGTAAAATCCATACCAACATTAAATCCATTTATTTCGCTTGAACGTGGTGCTCCGTCAATCTCTACCAATTCAATTCTATAATTAGATACTGCTAAAACTCCTTCTATTAATGTTTTAGATGTACTTGGTACTAATACAAAGTTCATTCCTCCCCCAGAAGATTTCCAGTTTAAGTTAGATACATCCGAATAGTTTACATTATCTCTAAAATTAAAACCAAACAAACTCATTTTGTTTCCATTACCTCCATTAAATGATACTTTACCATAAATATCGGTAAAGCCATAAGGTAACCCTAAGGTATCTACACCTCTTGCATTCTCTGAGCTTAATCCCTCAAAATAAGGCTTATAAATTTCAGAAGATTGCTCCAGATAAGAATGCTTACCCGATAATACAAAAGTGATTCCTCCACTTCCTTCTTTTGCTTTTTTAATTGGGCCTTCCAACATTAACTTTGAACTAAATGTACTTGCCGAAAGCTTTCCTCTCAATCTTTTCTTATCTCCATCTCTATAAGTGATATCCATAATAGATGAAATTCTACCCCCATATTCTGCATTAAAGCCTCCTGTATAAACATCTGCACTTCTCATTATATCTGTATCAAATACAGAAAAAAGACCAATTGAGTGAAAAGGGTTGTAAACAATCATTCCATCTAACAACACTTTATTTTGAACAGGAGAGCCTCCCCTAATATATAATTGGCCTCCTTGATCTCCTGTAAACGTAACCCCTGGCAACACCTGTAAATATTGGGCCAAATCGGGATCTCCACCAATAGATGGAATAGATTTTATGTCTTTTGGAGTAATTTTAGTTACCGACATTTTTACTTGTGTTTTTGCCTCTTGTTTTTCTGCAGAAACAGTAAAAGTTTCCATCATTTTAGATGCTTCTTTAATGTTAACATTTTTTGCAACAATTTGATTTCCTTTAAGTGTTACTTTAATTTCTACCGTTTCGAAACCTAAAGAAGTTACTTTTAGCGTATATGTTCCGGCAGGAATTTTCGTAATAGAATAAAATCCATTAATATCAGTGGCTGCCCCCATTGTTGTGCCATCTAAAAAAACAGTGGCACCTATTTCAGCTTCACCTGTTTTATCATTGTAAATAAAACCTCTTACAACTCCTTTTTGTGCAATAAGGTTCACACTAAGTGTAAGTGTGAAAAGAATTAATAAAAAACCATTTAACGTTAGTCTACTCATCATTATTTATTTAAGTCGGCAAAGGTATAAAAATACATTTACATATTTTGATTGTAAAACTAGATAAAGAACACGATTTATAGGCTACCGTTTATCATCTGTACAAACCGATTATTAAATAACTATTCCGTTTTCTTTTTTGATTTTCGTCTAAAACGATTGAGAAAATTTCGCCAAAACTCCTTATTCGTATCATATTCTTCTTTATATGACAGTCCAAGACCTTGAGTATAAGCGCTATTTGTTTCTTCTAAAGAAAATTGATTCGAATTATTAAATGCTTTTATTCTCAATTTCCCATCTTTTGTAATCTTATATTCTACGGAAATATCACCTATTAAATTACTTGTATTCTGAGCTCCAGTAGAAACATTACCCTTTTCTGAATATCCTAAGTTACCATCCAAAATTAAACGATCATTAAAAAGTTGTGTTGATAATGCTAACTCATACTCCTCACTTGATAGTTCATCTCCAGGTCTATAATTAAACCCTAAATCAAAATCGTTACTAATTTTTGAAAGCATATTACTTAGTTGATTCGACAATAATTCACTTGATGTTGTTGAACCAACATTAGCTCTACCGTAGGAAGATTCTCCTCCTGATGGTGGTAAAAATGTATTTAATACCAATAATGAAAAAACTTGTTTATTTAATTCCTGTATATTTTCTTCTTGATTACTCACATACAACACACTACGCACTTTACTTTTTGTATCTTCATCAGCTGTTGGTAAATCAATATCAAAACTTATTTCGGGATTCATCATGGCATTCCTCATGTTTAACTTTAAATCTACCGGAACCCTTTTTTTGTAAATGTCATTGGTATCTACATTTACCAATAAATCGTACAATCTAGCTCTTAAACGGTAAACTGCCGTTAAATTAATTTCTGCATCATAAGGACTTCCTGACCAAATAATTGTCCCTCCTTCCTCTAAATCAAATCGTTTATTAATTACATTTTGAAGCGTAAACAAATAATCTCCATCTTTAACAACATAATTACCATACATATTTAAATCTCCATCATTATTAATCTGAAGGTTTAAATCTCCACTCCCTCTACTTCTCATCACATCTCCAATCTGATCATCAAAAATTAAACGAACCTGAGCTTCTGGAGTAATTTCTAAATCAAAATTCATTTCAATATTAGAAAGATCTACATCTTCCTCTATTTTCAATTTTGTTGAATCATGGGTTATAAATTCGATGAAATTATTTTCTACTAAATCAACATTGTCAGTTAACGGAATATTTAAAACAGTATTTTTTTCTGTTTTTAAAGTTGCATCAATGGTTAATTGTTTTTCATAACTACCAATATCTACAAACCCCGAAACATAGGCTTTTCCATAGTACAGATTATTATTTTTTTCTGTGGTGTTTAATGCTAAAAAATTATTAGCATCTAATCCAATGTCTATACTCCAATCTGAAAACCACTCATGAAAAACGGTACCATTTACTACTGATTTATTATTATTAACATCTAAAAACTCAACATTATCAAAGCTAATCATGTCTGGAGTAATATTAATTTTACACAAATTCGTTCTGTACTTTGTATTTAAATAAATTACAGTAAATTCGGTTTTTTGAAGTGTAAGACTTCCTTTAAGAGCAGGTTTCTTTAGCGAACCTGTTAATAAAATATTTGCATTTGCCTTCCCTTTAAAGTCTCTTAAAAAATCTTTTGTATAGGTATCAAACATACTTAATTCCGTTTGATAGAGTTCCAAACTCAAATCCAAACTCTCCTCTTTTTTATTAGGGTAATAATATCCATCAAAAAGAATAGTTGGAATATGATCTCTATAAAATTTACCATCTAGCTTTAAGGATTCACTTGAAGGGTTCCATATTGCTTTTAAGCCCCCTTTTCCAATTAAATAATCATTTACCCGAAACTTATTAAATGTTAAGTCTGATGTGAAAATTAACTCATCATTTTGTTTTTTAATAGATGCAACACCATCTATAAGTCCTTCTAAATTAATTACTTTTTCAGGTATTAGTCCTTTAAATGTTAATAAATCAAACTCTTTTAAAAGTAGGTCTAATTGATCATTAGCGTTGTTTGATAACTTCCCATCAACCAAAATGCTTTGTGCTTTTGAATAGATAGATAATCCACTAATAGAGAATATTCCTGTATCAATTCTAATTGTATTATAAGGTTTTATACTCCACAATGTATCAGAAACATAAGCGTAAGAATCTGTTATTTTGCTTGAAATATGGTTATACCCGTTAAACAATGTGGTGAACGTAATATCTCCTTCATTTTTTGATACCGTTCCATTATTATTCCATATAACATTAGTGAGCATTGTATCTTTTTCTATCGTATTTGAAATAGAAAAATTATCGACATACAAACTATCACTCTGATAGATTTTGTCTATGTCTATGGTCAAGTCTAATAAATTTTCAGATGCCTCTCCATTAAAATCTAAATTTCTGATTTCTGTTCCGTATGCATTTATCAAATTAGAATTACCTCTAAGTATTAAAGAATTATTTACAGCCTTATAATCTCCATTTAAAATAGTATTCTCACTTAATTTAATTCCATTCAATAATACTTTAGAAATTATTTCACTGTTATGAATTTTTATCCCAAAGTTAATATCATGAGTTAAGCATGTATTATTCGTTTCTTCATCCACCAACGAAGGGATATACTTATTCATAAAACCATTAATAAATTCAGTTAGCTCTTTAAAATTGAACTCTCCTTCTAACTCAGCATCTAACACATCCGATTTTATTATAATTTTTTTTTGCCTATTTTCTATCTCTGAAGTAATTAAAATATTCTCAATTTTTATAGAATCTAGTTTGTCATTATAATGAGAGTTAACAAATTGAACTTCTCCAATTATGTCATCTGCCGTTTTTCCTTTTATGTTAACTTTTAACTGAGTAGAAAACCTTGTTTTCAGCTTTTGTTTACTTGATATAAAATTCAATTTTGCCAGCTTAGCATTTTTTATATTTGATATAAAGTTAATTTCTGGAATTGTTTTACTCAAATCAATCTTCCCATCAAAATCAAAAGAAATGTTTTCATCTTCAACAGCTAGATAACCTGCAAATATTTGATTTTTAAAATCTCCTTTTACTTCTACATTGTTATATTCATACCCTTTTATTACAATCTGCTCAATTTCACCTGACAAGGCAGCATTAACTTCTTTTTTTGAAAACCCAGTTCCATCAACATTTACATTCATTGTAATATCTCCTAAATCATCTTTCATTTCAAAAAACTTTCCGATGTTAAAATGATTCGTACTAATTTTCCCTTTATAATGTGGAGAGCCATTATTTAATTTTAAAGAGATATCAGTAGTTACGGCACCCAAACTTGTTTTAATTTTTCCGTAAGCCACAAAATCATGATAAAATCCTGTAAAGTTTCCTTTAAACCGAATTGTACCTAAATGTCTAAAATTATTAGGTAGCTTAATAAAAGCTTCTTTTACAAAAGGATATAATGGAATAGATTCTATTTTAGCTTTTGTGGTAATCAACTCTTTTACCTTAACATACATAAACATATCTTCTGTATTTGGTAAACCTGATATATCTACATTCCCTTTAAAACGAGTACCATCATCTAGTAAAATGGCTATTTTTTTGCCTTTTAAATTATTGATTCGACCTTTAATTTCTCCTTCAAAATTTAATAATTTATCTAAACAATTTAATTGGGGAGCAAAGTAATATATGTCTTTAAAATCAATCTTTGATGAATTAAAATAAGATTTAATGGTTACATCTTCAATAAAATTTGATAGTGCTTTATAGTTTTCTGTAAGCAATGTAATCTCACCATCAATTTTTGAATAGGGTGTGTTAATTTCTAAGTCTTGTGTTATAATTCCTGTTGGTGTAATATTTATATCAGCAATTAATCCGTCCACTTGGAAACCGCTTTTTTCAAAGAAATTTAAGCGATCAATTTCACAATCAATACCTTTGTTTATTAACTTTATTTTACTTAGCTCTAAATCTAAATAAGTTAACGAAATATGTTTGTAATCTATTCCCGCTAATTTTGCATCAAAATTTTCATTATTATAGTTGAAATTTACATTGTTTAGCGTTAGATTGTTCATTGCAAACAGCCATTTACTCTTAGTAGTATCGCTTCTTGTAAAATGATTAATTATAAAATTAAGATTGATTTTTTTTTCGCCTTTATATTTTTTAAGATTAAAATACACGTTAGAAAGTTCTACTTCACTCAACACTATTTTTTTCTTTTCATAAGAAAATTCATCAATATCTACTACTATTTTTTTAGCATACAGTAAGGTATCTTGATGTAGGTCCTCAACATATAAATCAGTTATTATAAGCTTATTAAATAAAGAAACATCTACATTCCCCACAGAAATATTGGTTTCTAATTTTTTAGCTAATGAATTTAAATATTGGCGAACCAATGTAGTTTGAAAAGAAGAATTATAAGATGCCAACGTTCCTGCCCCAGCAATAATGAGTAGAAACAATAATAACGCAATTAATATTTTCTTCCTTTTTTTAATAACTTTGTATTTTATAAAACTAACCTGTAAAATTAAGCTTAATGCAGCAATCTCCCACAATTATTTTAGGTATAGAATCTTCTTGTGATGATACCTCTGCGGCAATTATTAAAGATGGCAAAATCCTTGCCAATATAATAGGAAACCAAGAGGTACACAAAGCTTACGGAGGGGTTGTTCCGGAACTTGCATCTAGAGCACATCAACAAAACATTATACCTGTGGTTGATAAAGCTATTAAACAAGCTGGAATTAAAAAGAAGAAATTACAGCAATTGCATTTACCAACGGACCTGGATTAATGGGGTCGTTATTGGTTGGCAGCTCCTTTTCTAAAGCTTTTGCATTAGCTATGGACATTCCACTAATCGAGGTTAACCACATGCACGGACATATTTTAGCTCATTTTATTGAAGAGGGAGACAAGGTCAAAAGCCAACCCAAATTTCCATTTCTGTGCTTAACGGTTAGTGGTGGACACACTCAAATTGTAAAGGTTAACGATTACTTTAAAATGGAAGTTTTGGGAGAAACTATTGACGATGCTGCTGGAGAAGCCTTTGACAAGATTGCGAAAATGTTAGGATTACCATATCCTGGAGGACCTGTTTTAGATAAAAATTCACAATTAGGAAATCCTAACAAATATTCTTTTACTCACCCAAAAGTACCTGGCTTAAATTATAGTTTTAGTGGTTTAAAAACCTCAGTTCTTTATTTTTTGAAAAGAGAATTGAAACAAAACGAAAATTTCATTAAAGAAAACCTCAACGATATTTGTGCTTCAGTACAAAAAACAATTGTAGATGTTTTAATGATAGAACTTAAGAAAGCAATACAAGAAACAGGAATAAAAGAAATTGCCATTGCAGGAGGTGTTTCTGCCAACTCTGAATTACGAAAGCGCTTGGCTTCTTTTGGTGCATCTTATAATGTTTACATTCCTAAATTTGAATATTGTAC
>JAESTF010000227.1 GCA_016763795.1 Flavobacteriales bacterium | reverse complement strand
TTGGAAAGGTTGATGTGGATAATAATCCAGAAATTGCCGCCAAATATGGGATAAGGAACATACCTACCATTCTTTTTATTAAAAATGGTGAAGTAGTTGACAAACAAGTTGGTGCTGCACAAAAAGCTCAATTAACTGAAAAGTTAGACGCTATTATGTAAATAATTGAGATCCCCACAAGCTGAGGATTACAAAAGATAAAAACTCCCAATTCATTAATTTGAATTGGGAGTTTTTATATCTTACCTTAACATACCACAACCTTTGAAGTCTATTATGTGTAATTAACTCACTTAATCCCCATCAACTCTACCTCAAAAACCAACGTAGTTCCAGCTTTAATTAATGGTCCAGCACCCTCATCACCATACGCTAAATTAGCAGGTATAGTAAAAGTGGCTTCATCTCCGACTTTCAATAAAGCAATACCTTCATCCCAACCTTCAATTACTTCTCCTAAACCTAAATGAAATGAAAATGGTTTTCCTTTACGAGAGGTATCAAATATTTGTCCGTCTAATAATTTACCAACGTAATGTACACTTACGTAACTTCCTTTAGTTGGTTGCTCTCCTTTACCATGTTTAGTAAGGATGTATTTTAATCCTGATGCTGTTATTATTTCTTTACTCATGGTGCTAAGTTAAATGTAAATTAGAATGTCATTCAGAATAATAATTTTCTACCACTTTTTTGTGGTTAGAAAATAAAATGAAGCATCTGTTTTCTTTAAAATAGATTCTTCATTACAATTTATTCCTCAGCTAAAGCTGAGATAAATTATTATTCAGAATGACAAAATATTGCTCTGAATGACAAAAAAATAGCCCTACAAGTTGTAGAGCTATTCTTTTTATTTTAATACTGTTTAGTTAATCTTAAACAATTCAACCTCAAATACCAACGGCATAAAAGGTTTAATTGGTCCTGAACCACCACCTGGAGCATTTGCACCATACGCTAATTCTTGAGGAATAAAGAATTTATACTTTGATCCTACTACCATTAACTGAACTCCTTCAGTCCAACCTTTAATTACTTGATTTAAGCCAAAAGAAATTGTTTTACCTCTATCAACAGAGCTATCAAATACAGCTCCATCAGGTGTAGTTCCATGATAATGCACTTCTACTTTATCTGTTGCTGTAGGATGAGCATCTCCTGCCCCTTGAGTCATTACTACATATTGTAAACCACTAGCTGTAGTTACAACTCCTTCTTTAGTTTTATTTTCTGCTAAAAACTTTAACCCTTCTTCTTTCAACTTTTCGGAATCACCTGCCTGTGCAGCTTGTGCTTCAGCTTGTTTTTTCTGAAAATAAGGACTAATAATTGATTCTAACTCTTCCACTTTAACTAAAGCGTTAGAGTCATTATCTGCTGCTGCTCTTGCTCCAGCAATAAATGCATCAAAATTTGCTTCAGAAAAATCTTTTTTAATACTCTCTACCATGTTCATACCGATAGCGTAGCTTACAGTATCAATTTCTGTTTTAAGCTCTAGTTTTGTTGCTGTTTCTTCCATTTTATTTTTTTTGTTTTGTTTCTTCTTTTTTTGAGCATTTGCATCTACATTAATAAATGTAATTGCCAATACTAATAATCCGATTTTAATGATTTGCTTTTTCATTGGTTTTGATTTTTAAGTTTAATGTTCTTTATTTTATTAACCCTTTAATAAGGTCTGGGCAACAAAATGCAAAACTCGTTCCAAAAACTTTTTTAGTTTACTTTTATTAACTCTACTTCAAAAACTAAAGGCATATAAGGTTTAATTGGTCCTTTTCCTCCTTGTGGAGCATTAGCACCGTAAGCTAATTCTTGAGGGATAAAAAACTTATATTTGGCTCCTTCTTTCATCAAAGCTACTCCTTCTGTCCATCCAGGTATAACTTGCCCTAAATTAAATGGAATAGGTTCTCCTCTATCAACTGAACTATCAAATACTTCTCCATTTGGTGTAGTTCCATGGTAATGAGCAATAACATCAGAGGAAGATGTTGCTTGTGTTCCTGTACCTTCTTTTAAAACAATATATTGTAAGCCACTTGCCGTAACTTGTACACCTTCTTTTGTTTTATTTTCTTCTAAAAATTTAAGCCCTTCCTCTTTTACAACAGAATACATTGCTTCTTGTTCTTCTTGTTGTTTTGCTGCAGCTTCCATTTGTTTTTTCTGACCAAATGCTTGTAACATTACTTGAGCATCTGCATCAGAAATTACCAAATCATTAGAATCTGAAACATCTTTATATCCTTTCATAAATGCTGCTACATTTAATTCTGGTACTTGAGCCATTAAGCCCTTTGCTTGACTTGTTCCTATTGCGTAACTAACTGAATCCATGTTATTTGTTAGTGTTACATTTGAAGTATTTTCTCCTTCTCCGCCACAAGCGAATAGTGTTACTGAAGCTATTGCTAATAATGTTACTTTTTTCATTTTCAATTTCTCTTTTATTTATTACTTAAGGCCAAGCCTATTAATTTACTTTTACAATTTCTAAATCGTATATTACTGTTGTATAAGGAGGTACAATACCTGTAGTAGAACCTACCTCTCCAAAAGCAAGCTGCGAAGGTATGATTATTTTTGACTTTTCTCCTTCTCTCATTGTCTTTATTGCTCTATTCAACCCTTTTATCACTTGACCTTGTGTTCCGTTCGTAAACGTAAAGGCAGTCGCTCCTGAAATTTCATCAAACATTAATCTATTTACAAAATATCCTTTATAAGCAATAGTAATTATATCTCCTGTTTTTATTTGCTCTCCTTCACCCTTTTTTAGTTGCTTAGAATAGATTCCATTTTGCAATTTCACTTTTAATTCTTCTAAATATCTTTTTAACACTATTTGTTCTGCCATTTCTTTATCGTAGCTTTCTTCAACATGGAATTTATGAAATTTAATAACCACTTCAAGAAAACCCGAAGTTTTTTCTGTAAATTTTATAGGTTTAAATGCTGTAATAATTTTTTTGGTAGAAACCATAAAGCTACAACTATCTCCTACGGTTAAATATTTCAATAAAAAACTAAATTTGTTAACTTCTAAATTAATAATACCTTCTTTGTATTGTTTATACAGCAATTTCTCTTTATTAATCACTTGAATACTAACAGCTGCGAATCCTTTTTTATTAATTCTTCTATTTCCTTCTTCAAAAGATAATAAATTCATATAAATACCATCATCTTTTTTATGTAATCAGGGAATTTATTATTGCAAGAAAAAAGTATTATCAATAAAAGTAGTATAGCTGTAGTCCTTTTCAAAAGTTCTATTTAATTGCAATTAATTCTATATCATAAACAATAGTAGATCGAAAAGGAATTTTTTTCATATCCCCAGCCAAACCATGGGCTAAATGTGAGGGTATAATAATAATTGCTTTATCTCCAGTGCTCATAAATTGAATTCCTTCATGCAATCCACTTTCTACATAATCTTTTCCTACGGTAAATTCTTCTACTTCAGTTTTGGTTGAATAGCATTCGGTACCATCTAATAATGTAACTGTATATTTAATTACTGCTTTTTGTTTTTCTTGGATTTTTTCTCCTTCTACATCCCTATAAATTTGATATTTTAACCCTGTTTGAGTTTTTGAAATATCTAAATTATTTTCTTTTATATAAACCTCTATTTGAGCTATCTCTTTGCTTAAAGCAATTTTATTTGCTTCAATCAAATTATCTTGTAATTGTTTTACATCAATTTTGGGCAAATCTTTAGGGCTCTCAGAACACGAAATTATTAAACCAACAGTTATAATATAAAAAACTTGCTTTAACATTTTTTCATAATAGCTTCAACTCTGCTAATTGCTTCTTCTAATGAAGTTTCTAACATACCACCAGCAGCATAAATATGTCCACCACCATTAAAATGCTCGTTAGCTATTTTATTTACATAAAAATCATCTTTCGACCTAAAAGACATGCTAATGTAATCTTCTTTTTCTATAATTAATACTGTAAATTTAATTCCGTCTATTGATAATGGATAATTTACTAAGCCTTCTGAATCTCCTTTCTTAAAAGAAAACCTTTTTAGTTCTTCTTGAGATAACGAAATATAAGCAGCATTATATTCCGGAAAGATTTTCATTTTTTCAGTTAAGGCATATCCTAACAACCTTAACCTATCTTCCGAAAAAGTATCATAAACTTCTTGATGTATTTTTGATCCATCAACTCCTAATTCGATTAAATGAGCAATAATTTGATGCGTTTTAGCTGTTGTTGATGGATAACGAAACGAGCCTGTATCAGTCATTATTCCGCAGTAAATACATCCTCCCATTTTTTTATCTAACAAACTTAGTTCACCTAAGTTATCTATAAACTCATAAATTAACTGAGCAGTAGAACAGCAATCAACATCAACTATATAATGGTCAGCAAATTCTTGAGGGTCTTGATGATGATCTATTACGATTTTAGTAGCTGTGGAAGTCTCAATTGGATTTGATAAAGCTCCTATCCTTCCTAGTCCATTATAATCTAACGAAAAGATGATATCTGCTTTTTCGATTAATTTTTCAGCTTCTTCGGTCTGAGTATCGTAATGTATAATAGTTGAACTATCTGCCATCCATTTTAAAAAATCTGGAAAAGCATCAGGCACAATAACGGTTACTTCCTTATCTTTTTTATTTAAGAAATGATACAATGCTAATGAAGAACCTATTGCATCTCCGTCAGGTGATTTGTGAGTAGTAATCACAATTGATTTTGAATTATTTAACAGTTGTTTTATCTCTTGCATCTTTTT
>JAESTF010000226.1 GCA_016763795.1 Flavobacteriales bacterium | reverse complement strand
CGCATTTGCCAAATCATTAAGGCTCGCCCCTTCGTATCCTTTTCATTGAATAACAGACATTAAACCTTCTATTAAATCCTGATCAGTTACTTTTTGTGGTCTCATACTACAAATGTACGAATAAAAAGATATTTACCAAACGTTCGGTAATATGTTTTTAATGATGCACAACATCCTTGTTGGAAACGTTTAAATGTTTTTTACAATGGTTGTTAAACGAAGGTACATTTTTTTAAGGAGAACATCAAGTTTTATCGTTCTACCAAAAACCAAGGATTTAATAAGTTCTCCTTGTTGTATTTCATTGCTTGCTTAGTGTCCCAATTTATTACCTTGGCTCCAGAAGCAATTGCGATAGCTTGTCCAGCAGCCGTATCCCACTCCATTGTTGGGGCAAAACGAGGGTAAGCATCAGCTGCGCCTTCTGCAACCATACAAAGCTTTAGAGAACTTCCTTTAGATAAAACATCAACCTCTGAATGATTCTTTTTTTGCTCACGGATAAAAGCTTCCGTTTCTTTACTCATATGTGAACGGCTTCCAACAACAATATAGTTGTTTCTGGTTTGAGTTAGTGGTAATTGATTAGCACGTCCTAATAATTTGTGAATAGAAATTGTAGGTTCAGTAAACCCTTCAATTTTATAAGCTAATTTGTCTGCAAAATATAAGTCTTTGGTAACAGGTACATAAATAACACCCATTGTTGCTTTTCCATCTTCAATTAACGCAATATTTACAGTGAATTCTCCATTTCTTTTTACAAATTCTTTGGTACCATCTAAAGGGTCAACCATCCAAAATTGTTTCCAACTTTTTCGTTCAGTGTAATTCATTTGTTTCCCCTCTTCACTTAAAACAGGAATTCCAGTTGCTTTTAAAGCTTCCATAATTGCAATATGAGCTCTTTTGTCTGCTTCGGTTAATGGAGAGTTATCGTCTTTTGTTTCTACAGAAAAATCAGAATTATATACTTCTAAAATTTCTTTACCACCTTTTAAAGCAGCGTTTATAATTTGAATTAACCAATCTTCTCTATCCATTTTTATCGTTTTTTTTCTACTCCAAAATCAAATTTATACCACACTTTTTCATGAAGATAATAAAGCGCCATTTTTGTTACTAATTCAACCGCTCCAATTTGTAACCCTATAATCGGATCTCCAACAATTAACCATGCTAATAGTGTAGTATCTATTGTTCCTATTATTCTCCAGCTTATTGTTTTAACAATATGTCGATATTTGTAAAGAAAAGCATTTGATTCACTTTTTCGATTTATTTTTAACCAAAGTCTTTCATGAACAAAATACAACACCATTTTAGTAATAACTTCGGTACCTCCAATAGACAAACCAATTAAATGGTTTCCAGAGATTAACCATCCAATCAACATCGTATCAATAGATCCTACAATTCGCCAAGTTATGGTTTTAGCTAAGTGTCGTTTTATTAAAAAATCTTCAGACATTATCAATTTTAAAAGACAACCTTACTCAATACGTTTGGAGATAGAGAAAGGGTTTTATTTTAATACCCACTTCCGGTAGCTCCAATTTTTTCTATTGGGTGCCAAGTTGTTTTAATCTCAATGAAATTTTCAATGTAATAAGGTGTTTCGTGTTCATCAGAATATATATCTGACATGTCTTTTACACGAACACGTTTTAAGTTGTTTACCGCAAACTCTTCTACAGTTAAAATTTCTTTTTTATTCGTTCCTGTATATAAAAATGCATTTACATCCATGTGTGAAGCCATGTGTTCTAGCAATTCTTTTCGTTGTCCTGTTAAAATGTTAATTACTCCGCCAGGAACATCTGAAGAGTTTAATACTTCTGCAAAAGTTACAGAACACAAAGGCATGTTTTCTGAAGCTAAAACTACACATGTGTTACCACTAGCAATTACTGGCATAATGGTAGAAATTAAGCCTATTAAACTATTTTCTTCTGGAGCAAAAATAGAAACAACACCTGTTGGTTCAGGTGCGCTAAAATTAAAATGAGAACTTGCCACAGGGTTTACAGAACTGAATAGCTGTGTGTATTTATCACACCACCCAGCATAATAAATAATACGGTCAACCGAAGCATCAACTTCTTTTTCTGCTTCTTTTTTGCTTGAACCTTGTTGAATTAATTCTTCTACAAACTGTGCTTTTCTACCTTCTAACATTTCTGCTATACGGTACAAAATTTGACAACGGTTATAAGCTGTTTTTCCTGACCACCCTCCAAAAGCATTTCGCGCAGCAACAACTGAATTTCTAACATCTTTTCGAGATGATAAACAAATATTTCCTAACGATTTACCTTCAATCTTAGGTGTGTAAAACCTTCCAGATTCTGTTCTAGGAAACTTACCACCGATATATATTTTGTACGTTTTCATAATCTCAACTCTACTCATAACTTAAAATTTTAAGTAACCTTTCAACCCGTGTAAACCACCTTCTCTACCAAAACCACTTTCTTTGTATCCTCCAAAAGGAGATGTTGGATCAAACTTATTAAAAGTATTTCCCCAAATAATACCTGCGTTTAATTGTGATGTTACGTTAAACAGTTTAGAGCCTTTATCTGTCCAAACACCAGCAGATAAACCAAAAGGTGTATTGTTGGCTTTGTCTATTACTTCAGCAACTGTTCTAAAACTTTGGATAGCCAAACTGGGCCGAAAATTTCTTCTTGTACAATTCTACTCGATTGCGAAACACCTGTAAACAAGGTTGGTTTGCACCAGTTTCCTTTTTTAGGAAGAGTACATTCAGGCTGATAAATTTCAGCACCTTCTTTTAACCCAATTTTTATATACTTGTTAATGGTTGCTAATTGTTCTTTGGAATTAATTGCACCAATATCAGTGTTTTTATCTAACGGATTTCCAATAATAAGTGATTGCATTCTATCTTTCAATTTTCTAAGAACGATATCGTAAACAGATTCTTGAATAAATAATCGAGAACCTGCACAACAAACATGTCCTTGATTAAAAAATATTCCGTTAATAATTCCTTCTACCGCTTGGTCTAAAGCAGCATCTTCAAAAATAATATTAGCAGCTTTCCCACCTAATTCTAAGGTGGCCTTCTTATGTGTTCCTGCTATTGCTTTTTGAATAATCTTTCCAACACCTGTAGAACCGGTAAAAGCAATTTTATCTATATCATCATGATTAACAATAGCTGCACCAGTTTTTCCTGCACCAGTAACAATGTTTACAACACCATCTGGCAAACCTGCTTCCTGAATTACTTCTGCTAACTTAAGTGCTGTTAAAGAGGTTGTTTCAGCAGGTTTTAACACTACAGTATTTCCTGTTGCTAAAGCGGGTGCAATTTTCCAAGCAGCCATTAATAATGGGAAATTCCAAGGAGTAATTTGACCTGCAACACCTAATGATTTGGGTTTTCTGTTTGGAAAAGCGTAATCTAATTTATCTGCCCATCCAGCATAATAAAAGAAATGTGCTGCTGCTAAAGGAATATCAATGTCTCTCGCTTCCCTAATAGGTTTTCCCCCATCTAACGTTTCAATTACTGCAAATTCTCTTGCTTTTTCTTGAATTAAACGGGCAATTCTATAAATGTATTTTCCACGCTCTTTTGCGGGCAT
>JAESTF010000225.1 GCA_016763795.1 Flavobacteriales bacterium | reverse complement strand
TTTTTACAACAAATTGAGAAATGAAAGCATTATTTTTAATAAAAATTAATAAAACAACCCTTTTTTCTGGGTTAAAAAGGCTATGGATTAGTTTTGTTTGGAGCAGTAGTTTTATCCATAGGGTATTCCCTGTTTATTGTCCCACATAAATTAGTTCCGGGCGGTGTTTTTGGATTAAGTATAGTTGCTTTTGAGATGCTAGGAATGTCTATTGGAGTAATAGCTTTAATTATAAACATTCCCTTATTATTATGGGGTACAAGAGTTCTTGGAAAGAAAACAGTATTAAAAACTGCTTTTTTTATGATAACATCATCTTTGTTTATTGATACAATCGCATTTTTAACGAATAAAGCCATTATAGTTGATGATATTTTGGTTTCAGGAATATTTGGAGGTTTATTGGTAGGAACATCTATTTTTATCGTTAAAAAAGGGGGTGCCACTACTGGCGGAAGTGATATCGTTGCTAGAATGTTAACAGAAAAAACGAATCTGAAATTTAGCCAGCTTCTATTAATAATGGATGCATTTGTTGTTGTTTTAGGAATAATCACTTTTAAAGATTACACAATGGCTGCCTATTGTATAATTACCATTGTTACCACCAGTAAAACCATTGGGCACTATGCTAAACAAGATGAGCAAAAGAAAACGGTGTTAATATTCTCTCGAAACAACTTATTAATTCAAAAAGCTATTAATGAAGATAATCGGGTAAAAGAAGATATTGTGAAATTGATTCGACATGAGGCGGATGACAAAATGATTTTAATAACCAAAAATTCAAAGCGATTGGGTGAGGTAGAAAAACTAGTTTACAAAACAGACCCAAACGCTCATTTTTTGGCCTTAGAATCGGCCTAGGACTTTAAGGGCGTCAATAATAAAACACCTCAATAAATATTGAGGTGTTTTATTATTTAAGGAATAATTTATTCTTGTTCTGTACCTTTTTTTGATTTACGATATAGGTAAGAGTTAAAAATGCTCCTTTTTGCAAAACGCATTTGCTTATCAGAATTAATCATTTTTTGAAACACTGTTTTTGGAACACCAAAGTACTCGTAAGTTGTTCCATCTTTAAAAGTTATATCTAACAATAAACCCTTGTGTTGAAAATCAGAGATACCAGACGTAGTAATTGTTTTAGTATATTCCTCTAAATACTTTGTCTTTGTTTCTGGAGCAATACTAATTAAGAAATGGTAACCATCAATAATCTGGCGACTCATGACTTCTGCTTCTGCTGCTTTTTCATCTCCCTCTTGAAACTTATCTGGATGCCATTCTTTAACTAAGTTTCTGTAAGTTTTTTTTAATGCAGATAGTTCTATTTCTTGTTCAACATTGAACAATTTCTTGTATTGATTAATACGTTTCATGGGGATTATTTTTTTCTAAATGAGGGGCGAAATTACAGATTAAAAGCTTGTAGCAACTATATATAATTTCTAATGTGAACGCGTTTATATTTTTAGTGATTTAAAAAAAGTGAAAGCTGTCAATTCGAGTATTTTGAGGTGCGAAAAATGTATCGAGAATAAAGCTTTTATGTTCTCGATACATTTCGATAAAAAATCGAAACACTCGAACTAACAAAAGCTAAAAGAGTACTTAACCCCAATTTTTAAAAGAGTTCTTAATTAAAGAAGCGTTGTAGTATTTGGATTCATGAGAAACTTCTTTTCCTGCCCAAGCAGGTAAAATAAACTCTTGATTTTCACTTTCTAATTCTATTTCTGCAACAATTAATCCTTTGTTGTCTCCTTCAAAGACATCTAGCTCCCATAAGTTTCCGTGTTCTAAAATTTCATAACGTGCTTTTTCTATTAATGGTTTTTCGCATAATTCCATTAATTCTAAAGCTTCGGAAAGTGGAATTTCATATTCGTATTCTGCTCTGGTAGTGTTAACTGTTTTTCCTTTAATGGTGATGATTCCTTTTTCTCCGGCAATTCTAATGCGAACTATTCGTTCTGGGTTAGAACTCAAGTATCCTTGTTTTATCGTGATTTCTTTACTGATTTTCAATTTCCAATCAGAATTGGCAACTAAAAATTTACGTTCTATTTCTACAGGCATTATTCTATCTAATAATATGGGGACTATCTTTTTTTAACGTTCAGTATAAGAAACGTAGGGCAGGTGATAAGCACTTTTGTTTCGGTTTATTAATTAGCTAAATATAAATATTTTGCTTTTACCTTTTATTCTGTAAACGCCAAATTTTATATTTAGCGGACTTTGTAAAATGCACTTCACTTTGGGTTAAGCACTAAAAACCTTATTGTTTTTACACTTTGTTACCCAACGTATTTAATATTTTTCTTTCAATTCTTGTCTTATTATAATATTCAATTCTTGTCTTTTAATTCCTAAATATTTTTCGATTACACTATAAAAATCGGTATCTTCTTTTCCTGCATTCATCATTTTTTTAACTAATTCATAACTTCCTTTTTCAAATGCTTTTTTTATGATTAATCCACCTAAAACATATCTATAATCTGTGTATTGGTCGAGTGTTTTGAGTTCTAACATATTATTCAGATTAATTTCTGGATGTTCTAAAAGATGTTCATTCAGTTTTTTTAAATGCCAACCCAACTCTTTCCCTCTGCTCATTCCAAAATAAGTTGCCACTCCTTCATTAATCCATAAATGACAATTTGGGAAATGAGGATTTAACAGAAAATGTATTAATTCGTGAGGGTAATATTCTCCAATACCTGAAGCGTAAACAATTCTGTTTTTTGGGTCTGCTTTTCCTGATGGAATTTCTTCCCCACTATTAGCAATCAAAAAATCAAAACCTCTGGCTTTTAATAATTCTGTGTTAGAATTTGCAAAATAATAATCAACAGTATCAATATTTACTTTAAATTTTTCGCTCAAATCTATAAGATAATCGTTTTGCTTTTTTGCTAATTCATAGTCAAAATCGTGACATTTAGGATAATGATATTTTATATAACCAATAGTTGTTGAATTGAAATTCAGTTTTGTATTAATCTCAAGAGGATTAAATAACTTTAATTCTCCATTTTCTATTCCTGCATAAACGTGAAAGATATATTGAACATTACAAGTCTTTTCTTTTGGTTTAAACTCCATAATTGAAGTAATCTTGAAATATTCATCAATCTTTTTTACACTCAAAATTTTAATGTTGGAATAACTGAGTAATTTCAAATAATTATCCATTCCAAATTGAAGTTCTTTTTCTATTAAAAAATATGATGTTTCTCCATATTTCTTAACTTCTTTTGAATTCCAATATTTTGAACCTAAACTATCATCTTTTGTATTCAAGAAATCAAGCCAAAGATTTAAAGGTTCAGCAACTTTAAAAACAGTTGTATCTATATCATAATTTACAGTAACACTTTGTCCGAAAGATTTCAGACTTAAAGCAAAAAATATTAGGATTAATAATTTATTCATATTCGTTTTCTGCTATGTTGGGTAACGCCCAATCTATGTTTTTATAGGGCGATTTAAAAGTACATATTTTCGTTTAACTAATTAGCCAAAGTTGCACTAACTGCCCTATGAAATATAGATGATGTTGGGTGTAGTTGTTTAGTTGCAGTTACTTTGTAAGTGAGATTTAAATTTCTTGTAGTCTTGTAAAAGAACTTTGTCTGCCTCAAGATTCATCGCCAAGTCAATGTTCTTTTTAGATAAATCACATTCATTTATACCAAAATAAGAAATAGCAAGTGTATAGTTAAATATTGCTTTTCTTTTGTCATTATTTGCATATTTGATTCCTCTTTCCAAGTAATTTACTGCTTTTTGAAATTTTCTTTCTTTATTTAAGCAATAGGCATAATTAGTATATGAATATGCGAACGTTTTATCAATCTCAATTGCTTTTTCAAATAGTTTGTAAGCATTTTGTTTTTTACTTAGACTATATAAACTTAAAGCTAACGAGTTTAAAATTTCTGAATTATTGGGTTCGATTTTATTAGCTTGTAAGAATAAAATTTCTGCATTTAGATAATCTTCTTTTTTGACTAAAGTAAGACCTTTGTTGAATAATTCCCTTGCTTTTGGGTTGGTAATATTATTATTAGCCTTGTAAAAAATGTTAGTATTGTCATCAATTTTTTGAGTTGAGTAATTCTTAATTTCAGACATTGCTGCTGTATTTCCTAAATCATCAGCTTTTAACAAATCGTTATGCATTCCACTTGAATCATTTAAATGGTTTTTACATAATGCTCTATTATAGTGTCCATCAGCATATTTTGGGTCGATTTCTATAGCTCTATTATAGTCTTGAAGAGCTCCAGTAAAATTTTCAAGATTTACTTTTGCATTGCCTCTATTATTAAATGCGATTGAGTTTTCAGGATTTAATTCTAATTCTTTGCTATATTCCTGAATTGCCCCTTCGTAATCTTCTAGTCTAGCTTTAGATAAGCCTATGTTGTAATAAATGCCAGTATATTTAGGGTTAATTTTTATAACTTTTTTATAATATTCAATAGCATCTTCATATTGGCCTGACATATGTTTGTCTACGCCTTTTTGGCAATAATGATCTGACATATCATTGGGCAATAATTCATTTTGAAATGCCACTAAAATTGAAAAAGAGACTAGTACTATTCCAGCGATTAAAGAAAGCCATTTACCAACCTTCGGGTATCCTATTTTTTTTGGAATAAAATAAAAAAGAGAGATAATTACCGCACTAATTAAAAGTAAAATTCCAAGTGCAATTATGGATGTTCTCATAAGATTTACTTAATAATTATTTTGTTTTTCAATTACACCCAACGACACTATATGTAATGTGCCTTTCGTTTGTTCAATGCTTTAAAAGTAATAATTTTTGTGAGGAATCGCC
>JAESTF010000224.1 GCA_016763795.1 Flavobacteriales bacterium | reverse complement strand
GCTTCTTTAAATGGTTTTGATACTAAAATTACAGGGAGTACGAGCGATTATTCTAAATCGGCAGGAAGCGATGTTGCCGTTATTACAAGTGGGATTCCTAGAAAACCAGGGATGACTAGAGAGGAGTTGATAGGAATTAACGCAGGAATTGTAAAATCAGTTACAGCTAGCTTAATTGAACATTCTCCAAATGTAATTATAATTGTGGTGAGTAATCCAATGGATACAATGGCTTATTTAGCTCATAAATCGACTGGTTTACCAAAAAATAGAATTATCGGAATGGGTGGTGCTTTAGATTCAGCTCGTTTTAAATATAGATTAAGTGAAGCATTAGATTGTCCTGCTTCGGATGTTAATGGAATGGTGATTGGTGGACATAGCGATACAGGTATGGTGCCATTAATTGGACAAGCAACAAGAAATAGTGTTCCTGTTTCAGAATTTTTATCTAATGATAGAATGGCAGAATTAGTTGAAGCAACGAAAGTTGGAGGAGCTACATTAACTGGTTTGTTAGGTACAAGCGCATGGTATGCTCCTGGAGCAGCAGTTTCTGCTTTAGTACAAGCAATTGCACAAGATTCTAAAAAAATGTTCCCTTGTTCAGCATTATTAGATGGTGAATATGGATTAAGCGATTTATCAATAGGAGTGCCTTGTATTTTAGGTAAAAATGGAATTGAAAAAATTGTTGAAGTTAATTTATCCGATGCTGAAAAAGCAAAATTAGTAGAAAGTGCTGAAGGTGTTAAAAAAACTAATGCACTTTTAGAAGGGATTTCTGCATAAATTGTTATGTTTGCAAAACTTTAGCGAGAGTAGCTCAGTTGATAGAGCGTCAGCCTTCCAAGCTGAGGGTCGCGGGTTTGAGCCCCGTCTCTCGCTCATTTAGTTTTAAAAAATGCCAGACTTGTTCTGGCATTTTTTTATGTCTGTTTAAATCATTGTCAGTTCGAGTGATTTTACAGCGTAAAATTGTATCGAGAACCAATGATTTAAGAAAATGATGTTCTCGATATAAAATTCTTACAGAATTTTACTCGAACTGACACTTTCTTATGTTATGAAAACAACACTTCCAATAGAAATATTTGCCATAGAAGATGATGGTTGCCATTTAAAAATTGCCATTAGTATAAATGGTAAATCTGCTAGTATGATTTTAGATACAGGGGCTTCTCGTACTGTTTTTGATGAAACACGAATTGCCAATTTTGTAGCTGCTGAAACAATAGAAGAGCAGGATAATTTGTCAACGGGACTGGGAACTAATACCATGGAAAGTAAAAAGGTGGTTATTGATAAGCTTCAAATTGGAGAAATTAAGATTGAGTATTACAATGCTGCCGTATTAGATTTGATGCATGTTAACCAATCTTACGAAAAATTAGAAATAGCTCCTGTTGACGGTGTTTTGGGTGGAGATATTTTAAATGATTACAACGCAGTAATTGATTATGAGAAGAAGGAGTTGGTGTTGAAAGGTTAAGCCTAGCTATGTTTTCGTAGGATTCCAAGGATTGCTATACACTATACATGTTTTTGGTTATAGTTTTTTAGTTATTCATTACATATTTTAACTTGTAATCATTTACAATGTATTGAATCACTTCTTCAGGTTCATGTGTTTCAGTAAGTCTCATTACTACAGAATTCAATTTGATTTGATGATGTTCTTCTAACACAATTGATTTGTCAATATGTTTATTCTTTCAATAATCAATTAGCGATGGATGTAATTTTATTTTATCCCAATTGTATGATGTCTACCAGTCTATTTTCAAATTGCACCTAACTGTGTATTCATTCCTTAACCACTTTATAAACCTTACTTCCAATTTCATTAGAGAATTTAACGAGGTAAATTCCTTTAGCGTAATTAGTTAGGTTTAACGTTGTTTTTTGAGCGGTAATTTTTTGGTTAAGAAGTGTTTTTCCCAATAAATCGATTACTTGGATACTTGCATTTTTAAGTTTGTTATTTCCAAAATTGATAGTAATCAAACCATTGGTTGGGTTAGGATAAATGCTAAATTCATTAATAATTATTTTTTCATCAATTCCAATAGGAGGTGGTATGCTGTTTCCTTTATAAAAAGCTACACCTCCAGAGTAATTGCCAATAAGCATATCTAAATTTCCGTCATTGGTAATATCAGCAACAGCAATATTAGAAGATTCACCTTCCCAAATGTTTAAGTAAGTGCTATCTACTGAAAAATTTCCTGTCAAATTTCCATCAATATTTCCAAATTTATAGAGATAGCCATTTTTTGATCCAGAAAATAATATCGTTGTACCAGCGCTGTCAATTATAACAGGGTTACTCTTTCCGTTAAAATCAACAGTGCGTTTTGTTATGGCTTTCCCCAATGAATCGGTAACGAAGGTAAAGCTAGGGCTGGAGGCTGTTCCTATATTTCTGTAATAAGAAAATGTCCCAGTTCTTTTACCTATTATAAGATCTATTAAGCCATCTTTATCTAAATCGTGTAATAAAGGAGCTGCATCATTGCCTACATCGATCCCTAAAAAATTTGGAGAGGAGAGTGTGAAAATAGCAGGATTTCCAGCTCCTCCACTATTTTTAAAGTAATGAATTTTCCCATTATAATCTCCTAAAATCATGTCTAAGTCATTATCATTATCTAAATCGCCAAAAGTTGGGTGTACCCCCAATGTTGGCATGCTTCCAGCAATATCTAAATTCATAGTAGAAATATTAAGGTAATCATTGGTTATTAGTTGGTAATAAGGGCTGTTTACAGTGCCCATATTTTCGTATAACCATAAACTAGAAATGTAGAATGAAGAACTTAATGATGGATCATAAATCCCGTAATTACCAACGATAATATCCATTAGCCCATCTGCGTTATAATCAAAAAAAATAGGAATAGCACCTTCACCAACCTCTATCATACCATCTTGCAAAAAAGCATTGGTTGTTAAATTGAAATCTGGTTGATTGGTTGCGTTATTATTGTTGTAATACAAAACATTAGTACTGTTTTTACATCCACTATTACAATTTGGCGCAGCTATTAAATCTTTAATGTTATCATTATTTACATCTAAATAAAAACCAGCAGGAAAAACATCAATATCTACAGCAATACTATTGTTATTGTTTTTTGGAAATAGAGAATCTTGTGCTGTTATAGATGATTTGTTTAAATTGGGGCTAACATCACTATTGGTAAGCATTGTGAAATTATTAAAAGAAATATCTCCTAATACTAATTCTTTGCTGTTGTTAGCATCAACATCTAAGGTGAATAATGTAGAGCCAGAATGCTTTTTATTGGAGCCATTTTTTTGAGGATTAGGAACATTTGAAGAGCAAGTATCATAAAGAGTGACACCATTGGTGCTGAATTTTTCTGTAAAATACCCCCAACAGCTATTGCTTAATTCAAAATCTAAACTATCACATGTCCCGTATTTTTCCATAGAAAGATTTTTATGATATTCTACTCTGGCACCTAAAATGCTAAAAGTTAATATATCTAAATCCCCATCCCCATCAATATCATCAATTGCAGGGATATCTGAAGGGCTTATGTATAGGTTAACGTAATTTGGGATGAAATTTGAATAAATTAGACTAGTATCTAACACAAAACTCAGTTGTGTTGTTGAAGTGTTTCTGTATGCTGCCATCCCTCCAGAGGAGTAAGTGAAAATATCCATTTTACCATCACAATTATAATCTCTCAACAAAACCCAATCGTGTAAACCTTCAGGAAAAAGAGATGTGAAAGTAGGGTCGTGTTTGTAAGTTACTTGGTTTGGTGTTCCTGCATTTATGAAGGTAGAAATCCGATTTCCAGTTCTATCAAAAACAAATAAATCTTTAATTCCATCTAAATTTAAGTCTATTTCAGAAAATTGAACAGAATTAAATCCACCTGCCCAAGGGTTTTTTAAGGTATCTCCATTTGTTTTTAAAACAATAATATTAGCTTCTCTATTGAAGTTTATTTGACTCAAAACCTCATAAGGTAAAAGGGTTTGTAGTGAGATGAGAGTGAAAAAAAGTATTTTAAAATTCATGTTAATTAAACGCATTTTTAAGTTAAAAAGTTGCTTATAAAATTACAATTTTTATGTCTTAATATAGAGAACTAAAACTTATTATAAAATCTATTGTTAATTTGTATTGTAAATTCTATATTTGCAGGCTTATAAAAAATAGTAAGATTAATACTAAAGAAATGCAAAACAAAGGACTTTTAACAACGTTTACAATACTTTTTGCAATGGGCTGCTTATATGCCTTATCACTTACGTGGGTTGCTAATGGAGTAGAGAGTGACGCAAAAGAATACGCAAAAGAATATGCTGAGGCCCATTCTACTGGTGATGTTCAATTTACTAAGTTGGATTCAATAGGATCTATTTACTTAGATTCAATGACTTCCGAAGTGGTTTACCCAGTTATTGGTTACACTTACGGAGAACTGAGGGGGAAGATGTTAAATCTAGGTTTAGATTTAAAAGGGGGTATGAATGTTACTTTAGAAATTCAAGTTGCTGAGGTAGTAAAAGCATTATCATCTAACAATAAGGATGTTGCTTTTAATACTGCAATAACTGATGCTAAAAAATTGCAACAAAACTCTAATGAAGAGTTTGTAACTTTATTTGGACAGGCTTATGAAAAAGCAAACCCAACAGGGAAATTGTCAGCTATTTTTTATACACTAGATAATAAAGAGAACTTATCTCCGACAGCAACGAATGAAGAAGTTTTAGAGTTTATTAAAGAAGAAGCAAATGATGCGAT
>JAESTF010000223.1 GCA_016763795.1 Flavobacteriales bacterium | reverse complement strand
TTGTTTGTTGAAGGAAATCCGGCAGGTGTAAAAGCAGCACTAAAAATATTAGGAATTACTGGAGATGCTGTTCGTTTGCCATTGGTAAATGTCAGTGAGAAGACAAACAATAAAATAAAAGAATTAATTGCCACTTACTAAATAATAAAATTGTTGAAATTTGGTTTTGGAAGAAAACTAAGTTTATGAAACAATTTATTATAGCAAGTGTTGTTGGGTTTGTTTTAATTTCGTGTAACGATTATAAAGCAGAAAAAGTGATAACTAATATTGAAACTAATTTTACAGAAATGGAGACAATAACATTAGGTGCAGGTTGTTTTTGGTGTGTTGAAGCAATTTTTCAAGATATTAAAGGTGTAGAAAGTGTTGTTTCTGGCTATTCAAATGGCACAGTTAAAAATCCCTCTTACAAAGAAGTTTGTACAGGTTCAACAGGTCATGCAGAGGTTTGCCAGCTTACATACGATTCAAAAATTGTTTCATTAGCAAAAATATTAGAAGTGTTTTGGCAAACACACGATCCTACTACTATAAATAAGCAAGGGGCAGATGTTGGTACTCAATATCGTTCAGGTATTTTTTATCAGAATGATGAACAAAAAAAGATAGCTGAAGGAATTTTGAAACAGTTAAATGAAGCTAAGGTTTTTACAAATCCTATTGTAACAGAAATAACTGCACTAACAACATTTTATCCTGCAGAAGATTATCATCAAGATTATTTTGATATTAATGGTGAACAACCATATTGTACTGCAGTGATAAGACCAAAAGTTGAAAAATTTAAAAAAACTTTTTCTGAGATTTTGAAATAACTCGACAACTTATTTATCTTTGCTCTGTTATGAATGCTCTATTAATAGAAAGAAAATTAAATACTCCTTTAATTGATTTTAATCCTAATACGGGATTATTAAAAATAGAGGGTCGTTCTATACCTGAAAATCCTATAAAATTTTATCAGCCAATAGAGGGTTGGATAAGTAATTTTATAAAAACAAACCCCAAAGATTTAATTTTATCTATTCATTTAGATTATTTAAATACTCATTCTACAGAATGCGTATTAATATTAATGAAAAAATTAGAAGCGTTTTATAAAATCCAAAATACGAATGTTAAAGTTAGTTGGAATTATGACGAAGAAGATGAAGATATGGAGGACTTAGGTAGAGATTTAGCATCTATCGTTGCTGTTCCGTTTGAATATGCAGAAGTTAAAGAAGAAGATTAATCTTTTTATTTGTCGTAAAAATAAGGCCTTCCGTCTAAGAAATACTATAAAACACTGTAAATCATAGTTATAACTTGCAAAAGAGTATAAGAATTATATCTTTGTGCTCCTTATGAGAAAAAGTGTAATCATATTACCTATTATTTTACTGTTGTTATTTGCTTCATTTTCTGTTGAAGATGTTGTTGAGGAAACAGTAGCGAAAGAACCTATTTTTTCACTTAATGAATATGCATGTCAGTTATATGAATGTGTGAGTGACGCAGAAATAAACGAAGAAGCATTTAACCTTGCTTTAAAAGGATATTATACACTTATATCGAACAATGAATTAGAAAATAAGAAGTACTTAACAATTGTTGATATGAGTTTATCATCTAATACAGAGCGTTTTTATGTGGTTGATATGGAAACACAGCAGTTAATATTTAAAAGCTTGGTTGCTCATGGGAAAAACACTGGAGAAGAGCTTGCGAGTAGTTTTTCTAATAAAGAAAGAAGTTACCAAACAAGCTTAGGGTTTTACAAAACAGCAGAAACTTATGATGGGAAAAGAGGTTTCTCTATGAAATTAGATGGATTGGAATATTCAAATAGCAATGCAAGAGATAGAGGCGTAGTTATTCACGGAGCAAAATACGTTAGTGAAGAATTTATTGAAAATAATGGGAGATTAGGAAGAAGCTTAGGTTGCCCTTCTTTGCCAATGGACAGTTTTAAAGAAATAGTAGAAATACTAAAAAATGGAAGCTGTTTATTTATTTATTACCCACAAGAGCAGTATTTAGCAAAATCTAAACTAGTAAATACAGCAGATAATTATTTGTTAACGAGTAATGGAACATTATCTAAATAACTAGAATCTTCTAAACCCATTAAAACTTCTAGTTTTTGATTCCAGTTGTAAATGTCTTTATAAAAAACAAGATTAGCGTTAGAATCTGTCCCACAAGTAAAGTATTGAATGTAAACGGGCAATTTAGTATTTAAGGTAATCCTCTTTTGTGCTTTATTCTTAACGTAAGTATTTACACTATCAATATTATAATTGTTTTTATCAAATTCTAAAATAATTTCTGCGAGTTTTAATGGGTGTTGCACTCTAACACAGCCATGACTGTATGCTCTAATTTCATTTTTAAAATAACGTTTTGAAGGAGTGTCATGAAAGTAAATAGAACTTCTGTTTGGAAAAATAAACTTTATAATTCCTAAAGAATTCCCACCACCGCCATTTTGACGGATTTTATAATTAAAGTTAGTTTCTGTAATTGAATTCCAATTAATATCATTACTATTTATTGATTTGTATTTACTCGTAAATACCCTATAACCATTTCGTTCTAAGTAAGTTGAATCTTTTTGAATTTTTGGAAGTAGTTCTTTACTAGAAATGCTGTAAGGTAAATTCCAAAAAGGGTAAACTATCATATATTCCATTTCATCATTAAGCTCAGGAGTGTGAGTGTCAGGTTTTCCCGTTACAACATTTAATGATTTTTTAAGTTTGTTTTTTTGGTAAACTTTCATTTCATAAGATGGGATGTTAACAAAAATATAATCTTCATTCCAATAGTTTCTCCATCTCCATTTTTCGAGGCTTGTAATGGCTTTTTTATAGTTACTGTAGGGGCTTTTAGATAATGCTTTTGCTGTATTATTGCCAATTAATCCATCGGGTTTTAATCCATGCTCTATTTGAAATTTTTCTAAAGCGAGAACATAATCCGAATCAGAACTACTTTGGTTTAAGTAATTATGAAGGATTAGTGCTTTTGTGGATTGTATAAAGGCATCAATAGAATCTTTTCTAAAATGGCTTACAGCAACGGTTTCTTTAGATAAGGAAGCTGTTTTTAGATAAGTACTAAAGTGTTTCTGAAGTTTAATGTATTCTTGATGCTGAGGTTGAAGGGTTAATAGAAAATCAGTAATACTATCAGTTTTAAAGGAACTTAAAAGGTGTTTAACTAAGTTTATTTTGAAATCTTTTCTTGGAATTTTAGAGACTAATTGAGATGAATCTTTGGGGACAATTCCGTAATTCAAGTCTTTTCCAATTAAGAAATAAGAATTGGTTAACAGAATTTCTAATTCAGCAGCTAGCTTATAGCGCTCTTTTTTTTCTGAAACGGTTTTAATTTTTTTGGAATAGAATTCAAATAATGGCTGTAGTATCTTGAAGAATCTAGGCCATAATTATAAGATGTGGATAGTAAAAGAATAAACTCAAAACCATTATTATTTAACTCTAAAGAATCGTTGATCCAAATGGGTGTGTGTTCAAGTTCGTTATAGAATTTATTTATCCAGCTATTATTAGTGATTTTTATTTGCTGTATTTCTGAATCTTGATTTATTTTTTTGTAGTTATCAGAAAGATAAATACGCAAATTTTCTTTGTAATCTGTTTTAATAGAATTTGTATTCTCAGAATTAGTTAAAGAGCATGAATATACAACGGTTAATAGGATGAAATAAAGAATTATTTTGCGCATTAGTTAGCTAATTGATTTTGTGTACGAAGAGATTTAGATACTGTTTCAGAAAGAAGAGAATAAATTTTATTTGTATTAACTATTCCATATTTCCCAAGATTTTTCTGCTTGGAGTTTTAGCATTTGTAACCCGTTTAAAGTAATACAGTTTTGTTGTCTCCCCTTTTTTAAAAATAGGGTTTCTGTAGGATTATAAATTAAATCGTAAAGCAAATGTTTAGAGGTAAGGTTTTCATAGTTAAATAAAGGACAATTTTCTATATCGGGGTACATGCCAATAGGTGTTGTATTTACAATTATTTGGTGATGTTTAATTACATATTCATTTACATCGGTGTACGCTATTTCATTTTTCTCTATTGGATTTCGAGAAACAATAAGACAGTTAATATTTAATTCGTTTAAAACGTATTTTACCGTTTTTGAAGCTCCACCTGATCCAAATATTAAAGCACGTTCATGGTTAATATCTAAAAATGGTTTTAATGATTTTTTAAAACCATAATAATCTGTATTATATCCTTTTAGTGAGTGCTGATTATTTGATATTTTAATCGTGTTAACAGCTCCAATTGCTGCTGCAGTTTCGTCAATTTCAGTTAAAATATTAAATACTTTTTCTTTGTATGGAATAGTAACGTTTAAACCTTTTAAATTAGGATTTTTCTCTAAAATTTCTGGTAGTTGATTAATGTTTTCAATATCAAATAATTCATATGAACAATCTATAATACTTTCTTTTTCAAATTTTTCTGAAAAATATTTTTCAGAAAAAGAGTGAGAAAGTGGATGACCAATTAAACCGTATTTTATCATAGCTCAAATTTAGACAAGTTTTAGAGTTTTTTCTTTGACTATTGTATTAGAATTTTTAATGAAATTTATAGAAATAAATATATTTATGTTAAGCCAGTGGTGTTACATTTATAGTTAATCATTATTGAGTATTTTTATACAAACTTTTAAAGTAACTAATATTATTATTAATGAGAATTCCATTATTATCTAGAGTTATATTTGTGCTATTTTCCGTAGTGTTTTCATCTATAAACGCTCAAAAAAATACAGAAATTCAATTTAAAACAGGTGACTATATTCCAAAGGATAACGTTAATGAGTTTGTAAATTATCCTGATTATAATGTTGATGAATTGGTAAATGGTAATTATTATCGAATAATTCAATTTTCAACTATTCCATCTACACAGCAAAAAGAAGAATTAAAAAATGAAGGAATTGAGTTACTAAATTATATGCCTAAGAATGCATTTTACGCTTCAATAAGTAAAACTGCTAATTTGAATGTGTTATTAGCTAAAAATGCAATAGCTATAATTTTTATTGCTCCTGAGTTTAAACTAAATAGAGCATTACGTGATAAGGATTATTCAGACTGGGCAATGATAAAAGGAAATATGATTGAAATTAATGCAATCTATTATTCAACTATTTCAGAAGAAACAATATTAACTAAACTTCAACAAAAAGGATTAGAAGTTACAATGTCTAATGATGCTAATATTGTTAGATTTATAGTGGATATAACGGAGTTAGATGATATTTATACTCAATCAGAATTTTATTATTTTGAAGAAATAGATAAGCCCGGAGAACCAGAAAATTTAGTAGGAAGATCAAATCATAGAAGTAATACAATCGCAACAGAGTATTTTGGAGGGTTAAAGTTTGATGGCACAGGGGTTACTGTAATGTTGCAAGATAACAGTAAACTAGATCAGCATATTGATTATGCAGGTAGGTTTACGAATTATCCTTCAGCAATACAATCTGGAGATCATGGAGAGCATTGCGGAGGTATTATTGCTGGGGCAGGGAATCTAGATCCTAGGGCAAGAGGAATGGCTTTTGGTGCGGAAGTGTTGGTTTTTGGGGCAAGTGATAATAACTTTAATGATGTTCCTACACTATTTGCAAATGATAATTTAACGATCACTTCTAAGAGTTATAGTAATGGCACAAATGCAGGTTACACATCATTGGCTCAACAATTAGATCAACAAATTAGAACAATGCCTGAATTGATCCATATATTTTCAGCAGGTAATGGAGGCTCTGGTTGGTCTACAATAACAGGAGGGCACAAGCAAGGTAAAAATGTAATGGCTGTTGCTAACTTAAATTATAAAGACATAATAACTACATCAAGTGGTAGAGGTCCTGCTGCTGATGGTAGAATAAAACCAGATATTAGTGCTGTAGGAACAAATGTTTACTCTACTAATGATCCCAATAATTATACTTATAAAACAGGAACATCTATGTCTTGCCCTGGTGTCGCAGGAATTATGGCTCAACTGTATGACGCATATAAGTCAATAAATGGAGGCATAAACCCAAATTCAGCATTAATGAAAGCAGCTGTTTTAAATACAGGAGATGATTTAGGTAATATAGGGCCTGATTATATATATGGTTGGGGAAGAATTAATGCTCGTAGAGCATACAACTTATTTAGTAATAACAATTATGTGTCAGATGCAATATCTCAAGGAGGAAACAATGTTCATAGCATTAATGTGCCAGCAGGAACAGCTCAGCTAAGAGTAATGGTGTATTGGTCAGATTATGAAGGTTCGGCAAGTGCAAACCCTGCATTAGTAAATGATATTAATATGCAAATTGTAGATCCAGCAGCTATATTATTTAATCCATGGGTTCTTAATCCTTCTTCTCAAAATAATGTTGCTGTAAGAGGAATAGATAATTTAAACAATGTAGAACAAATTACAATAGATAATCCTCTTTCAGGGAATTATACAATAAATATTAGTGGGGTTACAATTCCTCAGGGACCTCAAGAATATTATGTTGTTCATGAATTAATTCAAAATGAGGTAGTATTGACCTATCCGATAGGAAGAGAAGGATTTAATCCAGGAACAGTAGAGACTATTCGTTGGGATTCTTATGGTGGAACAGGTACTTTTAATCTTGAATATTCAACAAATAATGGAGGCTCATGGAATACAATAAATGCATCGGTAAGTAGTGTGTTAAGGTATTATGAATGGACAGTTCCTAGTGCTGTGTCTGGGGAAGTTCTAGTTAGAGTTACTAGAGGGGCTTTGTCAAGCGTTAGTGATGCTGTTTTTTCTATTATTCCAACTCCAATTAATTTATCAATTGATTGGGCTTGTCCTGATTCTATGCAGTTAAGCTGGGATATCGCAACAGGAGCAATAGCTTATGAAGTAAGTATGCTTGGTAATAAATATATGGATTCAGTTGATGTAACGAATGCAAATAGCTATGTGTTTTATGGAGTGAACCCTACATTAAGTTATTGGGTAAGTGTAAGGTCGTTAGGTATAACAAGTGCAAGAGGAGAAAGAGCATTGGCACTTGAAAAGGTGCCAGGAACATTTGGTTGCTCAATTTTAATTGATGCAGCGTTATCTAGTTTAACTCCCTCAGAAAATGCGGAGCTTTTAGATTGTATGATTGGTAATAATATAGACGTAACTATATCTATAAAAAATGAAGGAATAGCTTCTATTGCAAATATCCCTATGGATTATCAATTAAATGGAGGTGCTGCAGTAAATGAAATTTATGCAGGACCTTTAGCTTCTGGAGCTACATTTAATTATACTTTTTCAGCTCTAGTTTCTCCAACTGTTGGAACTAATACACTATTAGTTTGGTCAGATATTTCTGGAGATGGTAATTTTTATAATGATAGTGTCGCTACTCAATTTACATATGTTATGGGAACAGTTCAAAATATTCCTTGGAGTGAAGATTTTGAGTCATTTTCTTTGTGTGGAACATTAAGTGATTGTGAATTAGAAATATGTAACTTGTCTAATGGTTTTGTAAATGAAGCAAATGGTTCTGTTGATGATATTGACTGGAGAACAGATCAAGGAGGGACAGCTTCTATGTTTACAGGGCCGGGAGATGGTTCTGATTCTGGGCAACCAGATTTTAATCCAGGAA
>JAESTF010000222.1 GCA_016763795.1 Flavobacteriales bacterium | reverse complement strand
GAGCTGTTTTATTAGAGCCAAATGAAGGAGGAATGGGAATTCAAGATTCTATTCTAAGAAGTGATGGTTCAGGGTTTCAGCATTTAAATCAAAAAGCAGGAGGCTCTGCTTACCCTCCAACACAGGATACAGTTAAAAATAGAGAACATTATGCTCGTCAAGAAGGACAGGCAGTATTTAAGTTTGCTGTTACCAATATGGCAGATGTTTCAGCGGAAATAATGGAAAAAAATAACTTGTCAAGTGATGATATTGCCTGGCTAGTTCCGCATCAGGCGAATAAAAGAATAATTGATGCTACGGCAAGGAGAATGGGCGTGAGTGATGAGAAAGTAATGCTGAACATTGAAAAATATGGCAATACAACTTCTGGAACAATTCCACTTTGTTTATGGGAATGGGAAAATAAACTTAAAAAGGGAGATAATATCATTATTGCTGCTTTTGGAGGTGGTTTTACTTGGGGTTCTATTTATCTAAAATGGGCGTACAATTCCTAAAGAAAGAGAGATTAAGAAGATTAATTTACAAGATATAAAATCAAATAATTATAATTATGAAGCCATTAGAAATTCAAGATTTAATAAAATTTGTTGCGAAATCTGGCGTAAGTGAAGTTGAAATTGAAGCAAAAGATTTTAAAATCATTATAAAAACACCTCCGCATAAAAAAGGGAAATTTTTAGTTGAAGCTCAGGCAGAAGTTCAAGGTCAAATGATTGCTGCACCCGTGGGAGTAGCGCCTATTGCAGCTCCAGTAGCTGCACTTGCTCCAGTAGCTGAAACTCCTGCAAGTACTGAATCATCTGATGATGATTCTAAATACATTGCAATCAAATCACCAATGATTGGGACTTTCTATAGAAAACCATCACCAGACAAAGATAACTTTGTAAATGTAGGAGATGATATTTCAGAAGATACTGTTGTTGCTATGATTGAAGCAATGAAGTTGTTTAACGAAATAGAGGGAGAAATTACAGGTAAAATTGTAAAAGTATTAGTTGATGATGGTTCTCCAGTAGAATATGATCAACCATTATTTTTAGTAGATCCGTCATAAATAAATATCAATTCTTAAGCAGCAAATATAAAGAGGTTTAAACCAAAAAAAATTGTTGTGATTTGTTTTTATAATTTGAGATTTAGAAAAGATTATGTTTAAAAAAATATTAATAGCAAATAGAGGCGAAATTGCTTTACGTATAATTAGAACATGTAAAGAGATGGGGATAAGCACTGTAGCTGTTTATTCTACTGCAGATGCTGATAGTTTACATGTGAGATTTGCTGATGAGGCAGTTTGTATAGGCCCTCCTAAAAGTGCAGAATCATATTTAAAGATTCCCAATATTATTGCTGCGGCAGAAATTACAAATGCAGACGCTATTCATCCAGGATATGGGTTTTTATCGGAAAATGCTAAGTTTTCTAGAATTTGCGAAGAAAATGGAATAAAATTTATTGGAGCATCTCCAGAAATGATTGACGGGATGGGGGATAAAGCCTCTGCAAAAGAAACAATGAAAAAAGCAGGAGTTCCTGTTGTCCCTGGTTCAAAAGGATTAATAAAAGATTTAGCAGATGCGATAGCTACAGCAAAAAAAGTGGTGTATCCAGTTATGATAAAAGCTACTGCTGGAGGTGGAGGAAAAGGAATGCGTGTTGTTTGGAGCGAGGATGAAATGGAAGGGCATTGGAACTCTGCCAGACAAGAATCTGCTGCTGCTTTTGGTAATGATGGGATGTATATGGAGAAATTCATTGAAGAACCTCGTCATATTGAAATTCAAATTGCAGGGGATGCGTATGGGAATGCTTGTCATATGTCAGAGCGAGATTGTTCAATACAAAGAAGGCATCAAAAATTATTTGAAGAAACACCTTCTCCATTTATGACGAAAGCTCTCCGTAAAAAAATGGGGATAGCTGCTATTAAAGCAGCAAAAGCAGTAAAATATGAAGGTGTTGGTACAGTAGAGTTCTTAGTGGATAAAAATAGAGATTTCTACTTTATGGAAATGAACACCCGTATTCAGGTAGAGCATACAATTACAGAGGAAGTAATTAATTTTGATTTGATAAAAGAGCAAATAAAATTAGCTGCGGGACATAAAATGACTGGTAAAAATTATGAGCCTCAAATGCATTCTATGCAATGTAGAATTAATGCAGAAGATCCTTTTAATGGTTTTAGACCAAGTCCAGGTGAAATAACAACGTATCATGAGCCTGGTGGGCATGGAATAAGAATAGATACACATGTTTACGCGAATTATATTATTCCACCTTACTATGATTCTATGATATCTAAATTAATTGTTGTAGCTCAAACTAGAGAAGAGGCACTAAAAAAGATGGAGCGAGCGTTAGATGAATATATTATAGAAGGAATAAAATCTACGATACCATTTCATCAGCAATTATTACAAGATGAGAACTTTAGAAAAGGAAATTTTACAACAAAGTTTATGGAAACGTTTGAAATGAAAAAAAAATAGAATAACTTTAGGCACATTAAATTTTAATTTATGGACAGAAAAGTATATAAAGTATTAGTTCCACATGATTTTTCAGTTGTTGCTGATTGTGCGGTTATTCATGCAGCAAAAATTGCTAAATCATTTGGTGGAGAGGTATACTTATTGCATGTAGTATCAAAAACAAAAGAAGTTGATGCTGCAAAAGAAAAATTAAATAAAATAGTTGGAGAAACTGACAGTAAATATGGTGTTAACACACATGCGATTGTAAGAATCGGAAATATATTTGATGATATAGGTGATGTCGCTTCTGAAATAGGTGCGGGATATATTGTGATGGGGACACACGGAGCAAAAGGAATGCAAAAAATTATGGGAAGCCATGCATTAAAAGTGATTTCTCATTCTAAAGTACCGTTTGTAATTGTGCAAGAAAGGGGACCAAGTGATACAGATGCCTATGATGATATTGTTTTACCAATTGATCATTCAGATGTAACAAAACAAAAATTGAATGTAGCAGCGAATATTGCATCACATTTTAATAGTAAGATACACATATTTGCAGCTAAGGAAAGTGATCAATTTTTACAAGTTAAATTGGATAGAGAATTGACATTTGCAAAAAATTATTTTGCAGAGCAATCTATCAGCTATAGCATCGAAAATGCAGAACAATCCGGAGGTTTTAAAAGACAATTAATAAAATTTGCGGCTAGAATTAATGCAGATATGATTTGTGTAGTAAATACAAGAGAAGGCTCTTTATTGCCAGATTTTTTTGGTAGTGAAGAACAAGAAGTTATTGCTAATGAGGCAGAAATTCCTGTGATTATTACAAACCCAACACAAAAAATTGTAGCTGGAGGCGTTTTAGGAACTTGATACATTAAATAAATTAAATAAGAAAGTCTTGGCTAGTTTAGTCAAGACTTTTTTTTATGGTTAATATCTCACAATTAAATGTTTACATTATTTTAAGAAACAATGTTTAACGATAAGGTATTACTGATAAATTTGTGAGATAAAAATAAATAACTAAAATAGATATGAATTTTCGTTTACTAATAATATTCTTTTTTTTAAGTGCTACGTCATTTTCTCAACTACATACTTATAGATGGGTTAATGGGAAAAAGAAGGCGGAAGGAGTTGTTAAAGAGGGGATTGAACAAGGTAAATGGGTCTTTTGGAGTATTGATGGAGTAATTCAACAAGAAGTAAATTATAAGGATGGCCTGTTTGATGGAAAATATACCAATTACAATGATCAAGGTAAAAAGAGTGAGGAAGGGTTTTTTGTAAAATCAAAAAAAGAAGGTGTTTGTAGAATGTGGAATGATAATGGAAAGTTGACAATGGTCGGCTACAATAAAAATGGTTATCAAGATAGTTTATGGACTTTTTACTATTCTTCAGGGGGAAAAAAAGAAGAGGGAATTTTTAAAAAAGATAAACGAATTGGCAAATGGAAATCCTGGTATGCAAATACACAATTGAAAAGTGAAAGGACAATTAAGGATGGTACTATGTATTTATATACATACTATTCAGATAAAGGAGTTCAAATTGTAAAAGAAGGAAATGGTATTTATACATCTTATTATGAAGGTGGAAGGATTAAGAGTGAAGGGAATTATAAAGAGGGTAGAAGATTCGGGTTGTGGAATGAGTATGATGAAAATAAAAAATTAATTTCTAAAGGGAGTTATGACAATGGAGTGATGAGTGGTGAATGGATTTATTATTGGGAAAATAGTACCCAACAAAGATTAACGGGGAATGTAAATAATGGTGAAAAAGCGAATTTATGGACTTACTATTACCGGAATGGACAAAAATTAAAAGAAATAAACTTTGCTAATGGAGTTGAAAATGGAGTGATGATGGAGTGGTTTGAAGCTGGAGAATTAAGTGTAGAAGGTAACTATATTGAAGGAAAGAAAGACAGTAAATGGATTTTTTGGTTAGAAAATGGGAATAAAGATTTTGAGGGAAATTTTATAAAAGGACAAAGAGATGGTCTATGGATTTTTTATTCTGACAGTACTGGAAACAAAAGTTATGAAGGAATATATAAAGACGATAAACGAAATGGAGAATGGGTATTTTGGTATCTGAATAAAAAAACATGGAAAAAAGGAAACTATTTAAACAATAAAAAAAATGGAGTTTGGAGTTATTGGAGCGAAGAGCAGCAGTTAGTCATGCAGGGTAACTTTAAAAATGGAAGAGAAGAAGGCGAATGGAAATCCTGGTATGATAGCGGAGCAAAAAAAGATGTTGGCTATTTTACTAAAGGAATGATTGATGGAACATGGAATGGTTGGTTTGAAAACGGAGAAAAAGATTACGCTGGAACGTATAAATTAGGATTAAAAGATGGTCTCTGGGAACATTGGTATATGAATGGACAACAAGAGTTAATGGATGCCTATATCGTAAAAACAGAAGAAAAAAAGACTTATTTAAAAGAGGCTTCTAAAAAATATGCAGAATTTATTAAAGATAAAGTAACATCTGTACAAGAGGGATTGCATTATTCCTGGTATGAAAACGGGCAACCAAAAGATGATGGTTCATTTAAAAATAATGTGCAAGATGGTAACTGGACTTACTATTATGATGATGGAAAAAAAATGTACGAACAAACTTTTGTAAAAGGAAAACAAGAAGGAAAAGTAACGTCTTGGTATGCAATAGGTACCCTAGAGAGTGTAAAGAACTTTAAAAATGGGAAACCAGACGGTAAATGGATTTTTTACGCAAAACGAGCTGGAAAAGTAATTAATACCATACATTTTAAAAATGGAGTGAAAATTAAATAGGAGTAATTACTCCTATTTAAAGGTTACTTTTTAAATAATTTAAATTCTTTCTTTTTATCGTCAGAGGATACTTCTATAAAAAATTAAATGGGCATTATTTTTTTCTTTAGCTGCGATTAAAGCATCAATTTTAGTAGAAAAATTATCAGTCACCTTTTGAATTTCTCCTTTAGCATCATAATTAATAGGTTGCTCTGAGATGGTGAATGACTGCCAATATGTTTCTGTGTTGCGTTTCAATCTTTCAAAAATATCAAGATAAATTTAGATGTAAAATTTGTTGTTAAACCAAATTACAAAATCGCAAGAAGAATATCAAGCTAATTTAATTTTTGGTATTGGGGTTCGTCTTGTTGTTTAATAACATATACTGAAAAACTTGCAAGTTAGATTTTGCATAAGTTTCCATTTTTTTTGCTTTTTCACTGTAAGTTTTAGCATAATTTTTAGGATCTTTATCAGAGTAGTTATAAAGTTTTGGTTGTTCGTCTTTTTTAATAATTAATAATTGAGTAGTGTCGAGTACTCCAAATTTATCATCATCATTAATTATAATATAAGGTCGTTTTTCAGTTAATAAATCAACTCCTAAAGTGTTGTTGATGTAAGGTAAGTTAAGTACCCCCATAATAGTAGGGTAAATATCTATTTGTCCGCCAATATTTTTAAAAGTACTTGGGGTTAAAGTGTTTGGTGCGTAAAATATTAATGGGGAATGGTGATAGTTAAGTGCAATGTCATATTTTGCTAACATTGGAGCTCCATGGTCGGCAATAAAAACAAACAGCGTATTCTTAAACCATTCTTTTTTAGAGCATGAAGTCATAAACTGTTGTAACGACCAATCTGCATATTCAACAATTTGTTGTTTTATATTACTACTTTTTGGTTGGAAATATTCAGGAATATAAAAAGGACCATGATCACTTGTTGTCATAAAAGTGGCTAAAAATGGATTTTTTTGTTGAGCGAGTTTGTCAAGTTCTTTTATAGAATATCTAAACATATAATCGTCAGGAACACCCAAAGTTGTTTTGATTTCTTCTAAAGGGTAATCAGCTTGGCTAATAATGTTTTGGAAGCTGTTAGCTCTTAAAAACCCTTCTACATTATCGAATTGACTATCGTGTGTGGTGAAATAAGTAGTAGAATATCCATGTTTCAATAATGTTGAACTTAAGCCCTCAAATTGCTTAATTTGTTTCATAGGGTGTTGGCTAAATAATGCTGGAAACGAAAATAGGGTGCTAAAAATGCCATTAAAAGTATGCTTTCCGGCTGTATAAATATTTTCAAAATAATATGATTGATGTGATAAACTATCTAAAAATGGTGTAAGACTGTTTGGGTTACCATGTCTTGTCATTTTTGCAGCACTCATACTTTCCATAATGATAAGCACAACATTTTGTTTTTTATTAGCAATAGAGTCAACAAAAACTCTTCTGGCAATTGGAGAATCAAATTTAGGGTTAGTAATTCCTAAATAATGTTGAACATTTTTAATCGCGGTTTCATTATCTATAAGTTGAACTATTTGATTATCCTTGTTTTTGCTATCCAAATAACTTCTCATTAATGTGAAAACAGGATTTAATCCCAGTTTATTTAAAAAGGAATGGTCAGAAAAGTAAGCGGTACCTATTCTTATAGGGGATTTTCGTTGAACCCTGCCTCTAATACTTACTAACACGATTAAAATAAAAAGTATGGAAATGAGAATCTTAATGTACATTTTAGGTTCTGAAATGCTCTTTTTTTGTTTAAATATTTTTTTTAATACTTTATAAAAAGCGATTGTTAGAATGATAAACGGGATAATAATTAAGAAGTATTTAGGTTCTTGTAAAATCATAGAGACTACAAAATCTAAGTTGTTAAACCATTCAAAAGCACCAATAGAAAAACGAGAATAGAATTGATTAAAATACGGAATGTCTGCTGCTGAAATAGTGAATGTAATTGTAAAAAGAATAAAAATCCAATAAAATAAAATAGACTTAATTAATGGACGCTCCTTTTTAAAAAAACTAGCAATGAGAGTAATTAAAACGGGGAAGATTAAAATATAGCTTGTAATTACAGCATCAAACCGAATGCCCATAATAAATGATTGGACAACGGTTAATAAACTGACTTCTTCAAAATTAATTCTATCAATTTCGGTGAAAAATAAAATAACTCTAAAAATAAAAAATATCAAAAGAACTAAGCCATAAGTTTTAAGCAGAAGGATTATGCTCGGAAATTTAATTAATGGGTTTTTAAGTTTCAAATACCTTGTTTTATAGTTTATACGTTTTAACTAATAACAAAGAAGTATGGGCATATTTCACTATATCTGCTACTTAGAGCTATTGGGAATCAATCGGACTTTTTATTAATTTGGGTTCTACTTCTTTGCGTATTGTTTAGTTTTTGGCTATCTTTTTTGTAATAGATGCTTAAATATCTCAGAAGAGAATATTTTTACAGTTTGTTTACTTTATATGTTTTAGAATGATGTTTGTCGTATACTTTTAATAAATAAAGTCCCGGGCTTTCATTCTCTAAATTAATAGAAAACCTATCTAAATTTATCTTAGTTTTTTCTTTTATTATTCGGCCATCAATACTTGTTAATATATAGTTTACTTCAGTCCCATAATTATTTAATTTAACATTAATTGTTTTATTAGTAGGATTAGGGTAGATAGATGCAGAACTAGTTATAGTTTCATTGATACTCGTTGGGTTTGTATTATAAACACTGATGTCATCGAATAAAAAACCATCATTACCACCTGCAAAATAGTAGTTGTCGTACTGTTGTAGTTTAATCACATAAGTTGATGTGAAATTTAAGCCATAAAGGCTATTAACACTATCAAGGTTTATGTCAAAATAATTCCATTGTAAATCGGTGTACGAAGCTCCTGCTAAATCTATAACCTTAGTGAAAGTTGTTCCTCCGTCATCAGAGATGAAAATACCATCTTCAATTTCTGATTCATCATTCCATTCTGACCACCATAAACCAAGTCTAACATTTGATTCATTATTAAGGTCTAGCCCAAACCATGCTTCATTAGTTACATAAGTTCCGCCCGGATTAACAACATCTAAACCTAACCAAAGACTATCGGTATGAGCCTTGGCTGTATCGCCACTCCAAATAAGGCTCGTGGAATTCCAAATTTGTATTCGACCATCAGTATTATCGGATGTAGTATACCAATTAGCATCTAATGTTCCTGATTCAAATCCCGTACTGTAGGGGATGGTTGCATAGTTAGTTATTTGCCCTTTAAGTGATAAGCTTGAAAAAATAATTGATATTGTTAATAAGTGAAAATAGAGTAATTTTTTTTTCATAATTTAGAGTTATTTTGATAAATGTTATTTTATACGGTCATAATATCTTTTTCCTTAGCTGCAATTAATGCGTCAATTTTAGTTGTGTACACATCAATTACTTTTTGAACAGACGCTTCAGCATCTTTTGATTGATCTTCGCTTAAACCATCATTTTTTAACTTTTTAATTTCATCATTGGCATCTTTACGAGCATTTCGAGTAACTACTTTTGCATCCTCTCCTTCAGCTTTAGCTTGTTTACTTAGCTCTATTCTTCGTTCTTCTGTTAATGCCGGGATGTTTATTAAAATAGTCTCACCATTATTTTGAGGGTTTAAACCCAAATTTGCATGAGAAATTCCTTTAGCTATTTCTTCTAATAACGATTTTTCGAATGGTTGAACAGATAATGTTCTGCCATCAATAGCGTTAACATTTGCTACTTGTGCAATAGGAGTTAAAGTTCCATAGTATTCAACCACTACTTTGCTTAACATCATTGGGCTAGCTTTTCCGGCTCTAATTTTTTGTAATTGAGAGTCTAAATGAGCCATTGCATTGATCATTGATTCTGTTGCACCGTCTAAAATAAATTGAATGTCTTCGTTCATGGTTATAAATTTGAAATAAAGATAGTATAAAAATTGTGAATAGATATTGCTCTAGAGCAGGAGAAGTTGGGTCAATTTTTTTAAAAGGAAAAAAATTCTCTAGCCTTCTACTAATGTTCCAACATTTTTTTCTTGATTTACTACTCTTTTTAGAGTCCCAGGAGTGTTCATGTCAAAAACAATAATAGGAAGGTTGTTTTCATTACAAAGGGTAAAGGCAGTCATATCCATAACATTTAATCCTTTTTTGTATACTTCATCAAAAGAAATTGTGTCGTATTTTGTTGCTGTGCTATCTTTTTCTGGGTCAGCAGTATAAATTCCGTCAACCCTAGTTCCTTTCAAAATAACATCAGCTTCAACTTCAATTGCTCTTAAACTTGCAGCAGTGTCTGTTGTAAAATAGGGGTTACCTGTTCCAGCTCCAAAAATTACTACTCGCCCTTTTTGTAAATGACGAACAGCTCTTCTTTTGATAAAAGGCTCAGCAATTTCTTTCATTTCTATTGCTGTTTGTAATCGGGTGTAAACACCTTCTGCCTCTAAGGCAGATTGTAATGCCATGCTATTAATTACGGTAGCTAACATCCCCATATAATCTCCTTGGGTGCGCTCCATCCCTCCTTCCTCTGCTTGTATTCCTCTAAAAATATTACCACCACCAATTACTATAGCAACTTGAACTCCTTGGTCAACAATTTCTTTTATCTCTTTAGCATATTCTGCTAATCTATTATTGTCTATTCCAAATTGTTTGTCACCCATTAACGCTTCTCCACTTAACTTTAATAATATTCTTTTGAAAGCCATAATTAATTTTTGGTCAAAAAAAAGAGAGAAATAAATTTCTCTCTTTTTAATAATATGTTTTGTTATCCTAGCATTATTCGTTTAAAGTCTGTAACGGTTAGGCCGCTTTCAGCTTCGTTTAATGCTTGGGCAACTGTTTTTTTATTGTCCTTAAGAGACATTTGATTTAATAAAGTATTGTCCTTTAAAAATCTTTTCACTTTTCCTTCAGCAATTTTATCTAAAATAGCTTCTGGTTTTCCTTCAGCTAATGCCATT
>JAESTF010000023.1 GCA_016763795.1 Flavobacteriales bacterium | reverse complement strand
TCGTTCTATTACGGAAATAAATTTCCGATATAACTTCATTCAGAATGACACTAAGAATAATTACTTTTAACTCGTGATTTACAAAAGCACCATAGACTGCATTAACGACCTTGAAAGAAATGGTCATTTAATTCGCATAAAAGAAGAAGTTGATCCTAACCTAGAAATGGCTGCAATTCAATTACGTGTTTACGAAAATGGTGGTAAAGCTATTTTATTCGAAAACATAAAAGGTTGTAAGTTTATGGCTGTTTCTAATTTATTCGGAACACCTAAACGGAGCGAGTTTATTTTCAGAGACACTTTCAAGAAAGTTCAACAACTTATTGAATTAAAAAACGATCCTTTAAAAGCGATTAAATCTCCCCTTAAGAATTTTTCTTTAGGATTATTAGCTAGAAAAGCATTTCCTAAAAAAGTAAATGGGTTACCTACTGACTTTAAAGAAACAACAATAGATAAATTACCCTTAATAAAATGTTGGCCAGATGATGGCGGATCTTTTATCACATTGCCTCAAGTTTATTCGGAAGACCCAACAAATGAAGGTGTAATGAATTCTAATTTGGGAATGTATCGAATTCAATTAGATGGAAACGATTACAAACTGAATGAAGAAATTGGGTTGCATTATCAAATTCATAGAGGAATTGGAGTCCATCAAGCTAAAGCAAACAAGTTAGGTAAACCTCTAAAGGTTTCTATTTTTATTGGTGGTCCTCCAGCACATACATTAGCAGCAGTAATGCCTTTACCTGAAGGTTTATCTGAACTTACTTTTGCAGGTGCTTTGGGAAATAACCGTTTTAAATATTCTTACGTTGATGGTTATTGTATTGCTACTGAAGCAGACTTTGTAATAACTGGGGAGATTCATCCAACCAAGACTAAACCTGAAGGTCCTTTTGGCGATCATTTAGGTTATTACAGTTTAACACACGAATTCCCTGTAATGAAGGTTTACAAAGTTTACCACAGAGAAAATGCTATTTGGCCATTTACAGTTGTTGGAAGACCACCACAAGAAGACACTCAGTTTGGAGCGCTAATTCATAAACTAGCTGGTTCTGCCATACAAACAGAAATACCTGGTTTGCATGAAATTAATGCTGTTGATGCTGCTGGAGTTCACCCATTATTATTAGCGATTGGAAGTGAACGATATACACCTTATCAAGAAGTAAAACAACCTCAAGAACTCTTAACCATTGCCAATCATATTTTAGGTAAAGGGCAATTGAGTTTAGCTAAGTACTTGTTCATTTCTAATAAGGATGATGCTCCAGAATTATCTTGTAATAACATCGCAGCATTCTTTACTCATATTTTAGAACGAGTTGATTGGAGAAGAGACATTCACTTTCAGACCAAAACAACTATTGATACGCTCGATTATTCTGGAACAGGAGTTAACCAAGGCTCTAAAGTGGTAATTGCAGCTGTTGGAGATAAAAAAAGAACTTTATTAGGTTCAAACCCAGACGAAAATTTTGAAATGGTAATCCCTGGGGTTCTTGCGATGAATTTTAATAGCTTCACAAATTATGAAACAGCTGAACAAGAAATTCAAGCACTAACTTTCGAACTAATTAATCAAGACTTAGAAGGAATCATGTTAATTGTATTAACGGATGACGCCAGTTTTATTGAGGAAAATTTGAACAATTTTTTATGGACAACCTTTACGCGAAGCAATCCTGCTAAAGATATTTACGGTGTAGATAGTTTTACAGAACACAAACACTGGGGATGTAATGGCCCTTTAATTATTGATGCAAGAGTAAAACCGCATCATGCTCCAGCTTTGATTAAAGATCTTGAAATTGAAAAAAGAGTAGATAAATTGTTTGAAGAAGGTGGTTCTTTGTTTGGGATTTAACCCCAATTCAGCGGACATGACTTACAACAACTTTTACCTTTCTTTTTGAATTTTTCGCAACAAGAAGATTTCTTCTTTTTCTTCTTTTTGAATTGAAGAACGGTTACTTCAGATAAAGTTGGTAGTATGTATTTTTGCTGTTGCATTCTGCAGCAAATTTACTATTTAGAATCATTCTAAACAATACCATAAATGTGGTATAATAAATTTGTCATTCCCAACTTGATTGGGAATCTATTTAGATCTCCAATCAAGCTGAAGATGACACCTTTCTTAATTATAATGCCCTAACTTTGCTTGAATAGTCATACCAACCTGACTAGCTCTTAGTTTCATTTTATCAGCAATTTCTCCTTTAAAATTCCCATCAATAGTTTCTCCTAATAGTTCTTGCCAACGCTTAAAGTGTTCTCGAGTAAGAGTTTCTAATCCGTTTAAATCTTTGTGTATTTGCACTACATTGTTTTTATAACCTCCTGTATGAAACAATGCATTGTTCCAAAAATTAGTCAACATCGGTAAATGTTTTTCTAAATCTAATTTAGCTACCTCAGTAAATATGTAGCCAATGGTCTCGTCTACTAACATTTTAGAATAAAATTCTTTCATTAAAAATGCTAAATCTTCTTTAGTTTGGATGTCTTTCATTTAAAATCTATTTCTTTTAACGACAATGGTAATTCTATAGCCCTCGACCACATTTCTAATTGTATTGAACACAAACCAACAGCTCTTCTTCTAATATTTAATTCTTCTGGTTTTTCGTATTGAATACTATTTCTACCATCTTTACTACGACTATGAATCACAATCATTGTTCCATACAATTGAGATTGTTTAGAGCCTAAACGAATACGATCTTCAATTGCAGCATAATAAAAAGGATAAATACTGCCTTTTTCAATTTCAGTAAAAATCATTGCCTTAATTTTTTGCCAATCGGCACAATTCACATCATAATCATCAGGTATATTGTAACGCAAGTATCGGGAGCAAGTATAAAAACCCTTCCCAACAGTTTTGTAAGTTGGGAATCCTTTTTCTAACATTAATTCAATCATTACAGAAAAGCTCAAAGAATCTAATCGTTTTGTGGTATGATAAAATCTTAAAGAATCTTTCACTTCAATAATCTCATCGCCATCTGCCCTACGTATTGTAAGATTTTTTGAATATTCGTCTTGTATTTTTTCAATTTCTTTTATATAAAGAGAATCAAGTACAAGATCTTCCTTCGAAAGCAAATATTCTTGATGCCATTTATCATAATTCAATTCATAAATGATATTCATATTACTTTCTCTAAAAGCATCTAAATCATACATCCGTCCAATTTGCTTTTTTGTGATTCCTTTTTTAACCGCTTTTTCCAAAAAAAATAAAGTTTTATCAAACTCATTGCCTAATGCGTAAACTCTCGCAATAAAATAATTTGTAGAACCATTTACATATTTATTTCCTATTAAAGAATCCGGGTATTCAACTGCTTTATGGTACAAACCTCTATTATAATAACCAAGCATTGTTTTATAAACCCTATCATATTGATAATGCTCTTCTGAAAAGGATTGTGCTTCTGAGAAATACGAAGTAAACAAAAATGTTATGATTATTAATTTTCTCATAAATAAGAGATTGCGGCTCAAGCCCGTAATGACGTAGTAATTAAATTTTCAACTCCCAAATTGTGGATTTTCGTAAGCTTCTTTTGTTAACTCTTTTAGCACTTCCATTTTAACATCAGCTAATTTGTTAATGTACAAACAGCCTTTTCCTGTTTTATGTTTCCCTAATTTATCCAACATTTCTTGTTGTTTAGAAATATCACAACCCCCAACGTACATAGATATTTTTGCTTTTCGTGGAGAAAATCCACACTTAAACCAATCCCCTTCTCTACCACTTGCAGATTTGTAATGTAAATCTCCAAAACCAATAATACTTCCACCCCACATTCGTGGCTCTTCTCCTGTAACGTTTTTCATCATTGCTAAAATCTCAAAAGCATCTTTCCGTTTACCTTCGTGATCTACTGCATTGATAAAACCTTCTACACTTGCTTTCGTTTTTTGAGTTTTGTTTTCTGCCATAATGGTTTTTAGTTGTTGATATTTGGTTGATAGCTACAAGTCAAATATAAGGAAAAGTAAAAACTCAATACGATTTTTCTCAATCCTTGTAAACAGGTTCATACCCCTGACTTTTAATCATATCATCGATAACTTGAGTGGATCTTTCATCAGAGATCTCAAACTGTTCTAATGATTGAGGTTCTACTACATAACCTCCAGGATTGGTTTTACTTTCTGCACTAAAAGTAGTTGCTCCTAATTTTACAATGTTATTTCTAAATTTTTCTGATTCACGAGTAGAAATAGATAATTCCAATTCTTCATTCATTAAACGATAGGCACAAATTAATTGTACCAAATCTTTATCCTTCACTTCAACTTTAGGCTCTAAACCACCAGCATTTGGTCGTAATCGAGGAAACGAAAGCGAGTATCTGGTTTGCCAATATTTTTTCTCTAAATAATTTAAATGAAGTGCTGTAAAAAAGCTATCTGTTCGCCAATCTTCTAATCCTAATAATGCACCTAAACCGATTTTATATATTCCTGATTTACCTAATCGATCAGGTGTATCTAATCGATAATTAAAGTTTGATTTTTTTCCTTTTGGGTGATGCAACTTATAGTCTTCTTTATGATAAGTCTCTTGATAAACCAACACAGTGTGAACTCCTACTTTTATTAGCCGTTCATATTCCTCCTGCTCTAATGGTTGTACTTCTATCGAAATTTGTGAAAAATGAGGACGAACTACCTTCACTGCATTTTCTAAATATTTAATTCCAACGGTTTGATTTGCTTCTCCTGTTACTAGCAAAATATGATCGTAACCTAATGATTTAATGTGTTTTACTTCTTTTAAAATTTCAGCATCACTCAACGTCTTACGAGGTATTTTATTAGTCATACTGAAACCACAATACGTACAAATATTTTGACATTCATTACTTAAATACATTGGAATGTACATCTGAACTGTTTTACCAAACCTTTTTTGAGTTAGCTGATGACTCATTTGTGCCATTTGCTCTAAATAAGGCTCTGCAGCAGGAGAAATTAATGCTTTAAAATCTTCTA
>JAESTF010000221.1 GCA_016763795.1 Flavobacteriales bacterium | reverse complement strand
TTATTTGTGTTATGATGTAGGTTTTGACTTTGTCTTCGTAAATGGTTGAAAAAACAATGCCTATCACTACAAAAATAGCGATGATAACACCTAGGATAATTGATATGATTTTTAGCTTTTTCACTTAACTTATTTCTTGATAGATGTTTAACTAAACACTATTCTATAACGAAAAGATTAAAATTCTATTTTATATCAATAAGAATTAATACTTAGAGAAGAAACTTATTAGCAAGAAGATGTTTATTGTAGGGTTTTAAACGAAGCTTTTTGTCTTGAAAGAACAGCGTTTTAATGCTATTATTGAAAAGGTACGCAATACGTATTTTGATTACTTCGTTTAACGTTGTTCTATGTCATGTTTTAATGTGATATAAAACTTGTTGTTAAACGAAAGTATGAATTTTTCAGTAGAAAATCAACTGCTTGTAACGTATCACTTAAGATTTTCCTAAATTTACCGTTATCTTAAAAATGAGCGTACTACTTACTATAAATATTATTACAGAGCAACCGCTTTGGTTGAGCATTTTTTGCATTTTATTAGGTGCTATTTATGCTGTTGTGCTTTATCGTAAAGAAACCAAGTTTTCAGAAACGGCTTCTTGGCTAGTTAAATTAATGGCTAGTTTTCGATTTTTATTGGTTGCTATTTTAGCCTTTTTATTGTTATCGCCTTTTATTAAAACTTTATTTAATAAAGTAGAAAAGCCTGTAATTATTATCGCACAAGATAATTCCTCCTCCATATTGTTAAATAAAGATTCTGTTTTTTATAAAACAAATTACTTAGAAAATCTAAAAGCTTTAACAGCTAGTTTAGAAGAGAGGTATGAAGTGAAAACCTACACTTTTGGAAAAAATGTATCAGAAGGTAATCAGATAGATTACTCTAAAAAGATAACTGACTTATCTAACGTGTTTGAAGAGATTAATAATAAATTTTATAATAGAAATGTTGGTGCATTAATTCTGGCTTCAGATGGTATTTTTAATCAAGGAGCTAATCCAGTATTTAATGCTGGAATCGAATTCCCAATATACACTATTGCATTGGGTGATACTGCCATCCAAAAAGACATTGTTTTAAAAGAAGTAGTGTGTAATAAAATTACTTTTTTAGGTAATAAATTTCCAATAGAAATTGATGCAGAAGCCTTACAATGTGTTGGACAGAAAACAAAAATAACGGTAACGCATAAAGGCAAACAATTATTTACTAAACTTTATAATATAGATAAAGAGCATTTTACGATAAATGAGAGTGAATTTTTTGAAGCTGATGCTGTTGGAGTACAACATTATAAAATTTCGTTATCTACAGTAGATGGAGAAATAAGTGTAGTAAATAATGTAAAAGACATTTATATTGAAGTATTAGATGGTAGAGAAAACATTCTCATCATAGCAAATGCTCCTCATCCAGATATTAAAGCACTAAAACTGAGTATTGAGAATAATGAAAATTATAAGGTAACCAATCTATTAATGGCTGATTTTGATGGCAATACAGAAGCTTATAGTTTAGTTATTGTACATCAAATACCAAATACAATTACTCCTGCACTAAAAAAAGTGTTAGATGGTGAGATGTCAGTGTTGTATATTTTAGGAAACCAAACTGTTATTAATAATTATAACAGTTTAAATGTTGGTTTAAATATTTTAAAATCTGGGAATCGTTTTAACGAGATTTTACCCGCAGTTGCTGCTAATTTTCCATTATTTACGTTGTCGGAAAGCACCATAAAAAAAATTAATCAATTACCTCCTGTTGTAGGTCCATTTGGCGATTATCGATTAACCTCTAACGGCTATGTGTTGCTTAATCAAAAAATTGGGAGTGTAGAAACAGACAATCCATTAATGGTGTTTTTTCAGGATAATGGTAAAAAGACAGCTGTACTTTATGCCGAAGGAATTTGGAAATGGAGGATGCAAGATTTTCTTAAAAATTATAATCATAATGCATTTAATGAATTGATAAATAAAACGGTTCAGTTTTTATCAGTAAAAGAAGATAAAAGTAAGTTTAGAGTTTTTACAGAAAACATTATTTATGAAAACGAAGAAATTCAGTTAAACGCTGAACTTTATAATGATAGTTATGAATTAGTAAATGATGCTGAAATTACTATTGATTTAGTTGAAGAAAGTGGAGATAAGTATGGTTTTGTTTTTAATAGAACAACTAACGCTTACATTTTAAATGCAGGAATTTTACCTGCGGGTTTTTATAATTACACTGCAAAAGTGAAATTTGGAACTAAAGATTATGTGAAAACAGGAAAGTTTCAAATTAAACCGTTGTTGCTTGAAGCAAATAATACAGTTGCTAATCATCAACTATTACAAAACATTGCTCAAAAGTTTGGAGGGAAATTGTTTTATCCTAAACAGTTAAATAAAGTTGCTGAATCTATTAATTCGAACAATGATATTGCCGCAATTATTTATGAAGAAAACGATATGAAAGAATTAATAAACTTAAAGTGGATCTTTTTTGTGCTACTTACTTTGTTAAGCCTAGAGTGGTTTTTACGAAAAAGAAACGGAGCTTATTAAGGTTTCTGATTTTATCCTTTTTATAAAGGAGATAGATATTGAAACACATGTTAGTGTTTTTATATTATAAATAAAAAGACTATCTTTATCGTACTAAATTATTGTAACAATGAAAAAGTCATTTTTTAGCAAAACACTAGCATTCTTATTTTTATGTAGCTTAATGATTCCTCTTTCGGTTTCAATGCAATCTTGTAGTAAAAAACCGAAGTACAATAAATCTAGAAACGGAGGTAAAAGAGTTGGTTCTTCTGGGCATGTTGGTAATAGGAAGAACAAAAACAGTCATGTTTGGGGTAAATAAAAATCTCTTATTCTCTAACTTTGTATAATTCTTTCCGTAAACTACTTTAAAATTAGTTTATGTTAAAAAGAGTGTTGTCTATAATCCTTCTTCTTATTTTTTTAATCAGTTTAGGTTGTTCATCTAATAGCATGAAATTTAATAAATCCAGAAATGGAGGTAAAAGAGTTAATGCGAGTGGTAATATGAGAGGTTAAAAATGAGTTGCCTTATAACTCAGAACTGCAAAATTTACAGTATTTAGCATTATCATCATGTCCACCTAATGAGCAATTAGGACAAGCTTGTGTATTTGTACTAGGAGTCGTTTTAGCTAGTTCAGCACCAACAATTCCAGTAGGTACAGCTATTATGGCATAGCCAATAATCATAATAAAAGAGGCTAAGGTTTGTCCTAAAATTGTTTGAGGAGCAATGTCGCCATATCCCACTGTAGTTAAAGTTACAATTGCCCAATAAATGCTTCTAGGAATACTTGTAAAGCCACTTCCGGGAGTTTCTATTAAGTACATTACTGTTCCTAAAATAAAGGTTAAACTTAATAGAGCAAATAAAAACACTACAATTTTAGCTCTACTTGCTTTTAGAGCTTTTATCAACACGTCAGCCTCACTTATAAATTGTGCTAACTTTAAAATTCTAAAAACTCTCAATAATCTAATGCTTCTGATAATAGATAAGGTATGAGTCCCTGAAATAAATATGCCTAAATATGTAGGTATGATAGATATAAAGTCAATAACACCATAAAAGCTGAATACATATTTTAACGGTTTTCCAATAGAAACTAAACGAGCAATGTATTCTAAGGTAAATAAGATGGTAAATACCCATTCTAAAATTCTTAATTCAGTTCCGTAGAGTAAAGAGATACTGTTTACACTTTCGAGCATAACAGTCGCCACACTTAATAAAATCAGTATTAATAATAAAATATCAAACCATTTTCCAGCACGAGTATCGGCTTCAAAAATGATTTCATGCAATTTAAGTTGCCAAGGAGATAATTGATTTTTAGATGTTGAGCTCACAAATCAAAAGTACAAAAACTTAAATGATATCAATATTTCCAATTCCTTCACGAATAATTTCAGGTTCATTACCTGTACAGTCTATAATTGTTGAAGCTTCATTTTTTCCATAACCTCCATCAATTACTAGATCAATTAGTTTTTCATATTTTTCATGAATTAACTCTGGGTCAGTAATGTATTCTATAATTTCATCATCATCATGTACAGAAGTAGAAATTAAAGGGTTTCCTAATTCTTCAACCAATAGTTGAGCAATATTATTGTCGGGAACTCTAATCCCTATGGTTTTCTTTTTTGATTTGAATATTTTTGGCACACTGTTATTGGCATTTAAAATAAAGGTATAAGGACCTGGAAGGGCTCTTTTCATTAATTTGTAAATATTGTTTCCGAACTGAACCGTATAATCAGAAATGTTACTTAGATTGGAACAAATGAGGGAGAAGTTAGCTTTCTCTATTTTTATTCCTTTGATTTGAGCCATTCGTTCAACTGCTTTACGATTATTTAAATCGCAAGCCATAGAATAAACGGTATCTGTGGGATATATAATTACACCACCTTTTTTTAAAATAGATATTACTTGGTCTATTTTACGTTTATCAGGATTATCAGGATGTATAACAAGTAACATAATTATGAGTTTGCTTTTGCGTGATCAGCTAAAAACTGAGCTAAACCACTTTCGGTTAAAGGATGTTTTAGTAGTCCTAAAATCACGCTTAAAGGTCCAGTCATTACATCCGCGCCAATTTCTGCACATTGTAACAAGTGCATTGTATGACGAACCGAAGCTGCTAAAATTTGAGTTTCGAAAGCATAATTATCATAAATTAAACGAATATCATTAATTAAATTCAACCCGTCAGTTGAGATGTCATCTAATCGACCAATAAATGGAGAAACATAAGTTGCACCAGCTTTAGCTGCTAATAATGCTTGTCCAGCAGAGAAAATTAATGTGCAATTAGTTCTAATTCCTTTGTCAGAAAAGTACTTTATTGCTTTAATTCCATCTTTTATCGCAGGTACTTTAACTACTATTTGTGGGTGTAGAGAAGCTAAATATTCTCCTTCTTTTACCATCCCTTCAAAATCGGTTGCTATTACTTCTGCACTTACATCGCCATCTACAATTTCGCAGATTGCTCTATAGTGATTAAACACATTTTCGTCTCCACTAATCCCTTCTTTTGCCATTAAAGATGGGTTTGTTGTAACACCATCTAAAACCCCTAAATCTTGGGCTTCTCTAATTTGATCTAAGTTTGCTGTATCTATAAAAAATTTCATCTAAATATTATTAATAAGTTGGAGTTCAGAGTTAGAAACGCCTTTAAAAAAATCTCCCATTTACCTAAAATGGGAAGTTAACGAATCTACGAAAATTTGAGGTTAAATCAATTTGAAAAGTATTAATTTATTTAAAGCGTTCCAGTAGTTCTTTTTTTCGCAAAGGAGAAACATCAACGTAGCTATCGTCAGACATACGTACTTGCCCTCCTTTACCTTTGATGTATTTGGTAATGTATTGTAAATTAACTAAGTGAGACTTATGGATTCGTACAAAATCAAACTCATTTAATAGTTCATCAAAGTGTTTTAATGTTTTAGAGACTAAAAATGTTTTTCCATTTGTTAAGTAGAAATTAGTGTAATTGTCATCTGCTTCAGCTCTTATAATATCATTTACATTTACTACTTCAAAGCCATCCATTTGAGGCAGTACAATTTTTTTGTGTTGTATGGAGTTTGATTTAATGTTATCCATCAAAATTTTGGTGTGAAAAATATCCTCACCTTCTTTTTTTCGTTCAGCAATTTTATCTACAGCCGAAACTAATTCATCAATATCAATGGGTTTTAAAATGTAGTAAGCAGCGCTTAGGTTTAAAGCCTTTATAGCATAATCTCGATAGGCAGTAACAAAAATAATCTCAAAATCAATATTATCTAATTGTTCTAATAAATCAAAAGCATTGCCGTAGGGCATTTCAATGTCTAAAAAAACCACATCAGGTCGATGTTTTTTGATGGCTTCTAATCCTGTTTGAACAGAATCTGCCATATCTAGTACCTTAACATTTGTGCAATATTTGTTGAGGTAATTGTAAGTGTTATTCTACTTGCTTCCTCATCTTCAACTATTATTGCTTTGAGTTTATTCATAGCTTGTTATTTTTATTTTGTCATTCAGAACGAAATTTTACCAGTTTTCTTTTTGAAAACAGTAGTAAAATGAAGTGAAGAATCTATTTATAGTGAAAACTGCGATGCTAATTAAATAGATTCTTCACTTCATTTTAATCTGAAATAAATTTCGGGTAAAATATTGTTCAGAATGACAATTACTGAGAATTTATTTTAACAGTTACTTTCGTTCCGTTTGGTTCAACATTTTCAATAATTACATCTAACTTGGTTTTGTAAACATCACTAATAATTTTTAAACGAGAATCAATATTTTTAATACCCGTAGATTTTAATATTTTTTGATTATCCGTTTTTATTTCTTGAGATTTTTTTCGGCCAATACCATTGTCTTCAACAGTTACAATAATTGCGTTGTCACTTTTTTGGATGTTTACTTTTAAAAATCCTTTTTCCTTTTTATAACGTAATCCGTGCCATACTGCATTTTCTATGTAAGGTTGAATTAACATTGGTGGAATTAAAACATCCTCAGTATTAATATTTTCATCCACATCAAAAGAATAATCGAATTTATCTTTAAAACGATGGTTTTCTAATTTTAAATACATGGATAAGATGTCAATTTCTTTGGTTAAGGAAATAAAGTCTTCTTGAGAATTTTCCATTACATCACGCATTAATCGAGAGAAATCGGATAAATATCTATTAGCAGCCCTCTCATCATTTTTGGAGATAAAACTGTTTACAGAATTTAAGGCATTAAAAATAAAATGAGGGTTCATTTGAGCTCTTAATGATTTTAACACCAACAATTTATTTGCTTTATTTTTGGCTTTATTACTTCGATAAACTAAAAAAGCAGTAACAATTAAAATAAGTATTCCAAAAATCAGTGCGTAAGTAATGATTTGTTGTCGGGCAATGTTTTCTTCTTGGATAATCCGTTCTTGCTTTAAAAGTTCAATAGTATTTTCGTTGAGTTGTTTATCTTTTTCTAATAAAGAAAGTTTATTTTGGGCATTGGTTAGCATTGCTCCTTTTTGGTTTTTTGTAGCTAACTGTTTTTTTCTGAGTTGATATAAAGAGTCTTCTAAAATGAGGTATTCTTTATACTTTTTTAATGCTTTAGATTCTTGTCCAGTTTTATCATAAACTTCAGATAATACTTTAAAAGCTTTACTTTTATTTTCGATATAACCATTAGCATCTGCAATTTGCACACTGTTTTCTAAGTATTGAATGGCCTCTTGATCTTTATCTTGTTTAATTAGAAAATTAGCGAGATCAATATTGTTTTTCGATTCTTCAAATTTGTTGTTTCTTGCCTGATTAAAATTTAATGCTTCTTGGTTTATTTGAATTCCTTGCTCAATATTATTCTCATCTTCGTAAATAGTTGAGATGTTAGAATAAGCTTGGTTAACAAGCTGGTCATCATTTATTTCGTTTGCTGTGCTTTGTGAATTTCTATAATATTCTATTGCTCCTTTAGAATTGTTTTTACTACTTTCTAATTCTCCTAATTTTAAATTGAGTAGCGCTATTCCTTTCTTGTCATTTCGTTTTTTCTCAAATTTGAGTGCTTTATTATAATTAATCTGAGCGCCTTTTAATTCACCTTGTTTAAGATAAACATCGCCTAAACCAATGTGTGTTTTTACAATGGCATTAATAGTAGTTAAATTTTTCAAGTATTTATTGTAGTACAAAATACTATTGTCATAATCATTTATGAGTTCTGCTGATTTCCCTATTGGATAATAAATATTAGTAAGTTGGTTAGTTGCATTAAAATTTTGAGTTGAAACTAACTTTAGTTGCTCATAAATAACAATTGCTTTTTTATAGTTTTTATAAGAAAGATTGTACTCGTTTAATTCAAAGTTAAATTTTCCGAGAATTTGATAAGCCTCTGCTTCTTGAGACGGGTAGCTTTCTTGTATCGCAATTAAAATAGCATCATGAACTAAATCTAACGCGGCTTCAGGGTTTTTATTAAAGAGTTTTTTGGCTTCTGATAGCTTCCCTTGTACTTCACCAATTCTTGAATAAGATTTGGTGCTTATTTTAGAAAAACTACTTCTTACTTTTTGCTTTTTTTGAGCAATAAGATGAGTGCTACTAATTATGAATAGTAGCAACAAACAATAATATGTACTTCTTTTAATCAAAATAAGCTGACCTTAATAGGTGATAAATGTACTACTTCTTTTATAACTTAAAAATCAAAAACTAGCTTAAAACCTCGTTTCTAAAGGCTTTTAATTACTTGTTTATAGTTTAACTAAAACAAAAGACGAGTTAACTCAATCAAACTACCAGTTGCCTAATTCTGAGTTGAAATACCTTTCATTCCCTAGTAGTTTAGTCAAAAATTAAACCTTAAAAATATGAAACGAGTAACATTAATTATTGCATTTATTTACCTCGCATTTAATGCAAATGCCATTGAAGTAAGAACAGAGTTAAATAGAATTATTACAGTAACAGGTAGTGCCGAAATTGTAATTCCACCAGATGAAATTGAATTAGAGATTACGTTAACTGAAAATAATAGTTGGAAAAGTCTTTCTAAGATAGAACTGGCTTTTATGAAGCTATTGTTTGGAAATGATATTGAAAAAGATAGAGTTGTTTTTAACAGCACTAATTCTTCGTTTTATTGGTATTACTGGTGGCACCACAGACGTGATTCTCGAAAGTCTAAAAAAATTATTTTAAAATTGGATGCAAAAACAAACTTTATGAAGCTCGTGAGAGATTTAGATAAAGAATATGTTACAAGTATTAGAATAACCAAAACATCTAACAAAGATTTACAGAAATTTAGGAGAGAAGTAAAAATAGAAGCGATTAAAGCTGCAAAACCAAAGCAAAATATTTGTTAGAAGCTGTTGATGAAAAAGTAGGTAGGTTAATGCAAGTAGATGAGTTACAGGTAATTGATAATAATCAGTATTGGGGACAGCAAAACAGAAATGTAGTAAGTAATTCTGTTATGAGTTACAGTAAAACAAGAGGGAGTTATATAGAAAACGTGCCAGAAATAAAGTTGAGGTACGAAGTGAAAACAAAATTCGAAATTGATTAAACCTAACCATTTAAAACCAAGATCTCATGAACTCACAACAAGTATTTAAAAAATTAAAAACGGCAATATTTATACTCTCATTATTTGTGTTAGGAATTTCATGTGCGAGTCCAGATCAAAATAATAACCCTGAAAGTTTGAATATGGATGATGAAACCTCTCAAAAAGGAATGGGTTTACTAAGCCAATTTACATTAGAGAAATCTATTAATTACAAAAATCTTCAAATTTTTATGATAACAGGAACTGCTGGTGCAGATAATGTTTCGTACGTGCCATTAAAATTAGCAATGGAGAAGAAATGGGTAGAAATTAAAGAAACATCTAATGTAAATGAGCTTGAAATAAGCAACTTATCAAATAACGTAATTTTTATAAATGCAGGTGATATTGTAAAAGGAGGGAAGCAAGATAGAACCTTAACTTATGATATGATTATTGGTCCTCACTCAAAAAATGAAAAATTATCAAGTTTTTGTGTAGAGTCTGGCAGGTGGAGTAAAAGAGGAAATGAAAGTGCTGATCAGTTTGGCTCTAATGAAAAAATGATAACATCTAGGAAGTTGAAAATAGCCTCTAAACGAGATAACAACCAACAAAAAGTGTGGAAATCAGTTGAACTACAAACCGATAAATTGAATTATAATGTAAGTAAATATTCTAATAAAGATGTTAATATAAAAGCTAATGCTTCGGGTTCAAGCCTTGAATTGGCTCTTGATAATAAAGAGTTAAAACAGATGAAAGAGGAATACAAAAAACATTTTATCAATTTGAATAAAGGTGATGCCCTTGGTTTTGCTTATGCGATAAATGGAGAGTTATACACGGTAGATATTTATAATAACAAAAAACTGTTCGATCAATTATTTGAAAAACTATTAGATGCAGCAATTGTTGAAGCAATTACAGACCTAGATATTGAACAGGCTGAAAATGAATACATCGGGTTAACAGCAGTTAATAGTGTTTTTCTAGTAGAATATAAAACAGATGAAAATATTAGGGATTTAAATGCTAGAACTCGATGGCTAACCAAAGAGGAAGATGATAAAATGATTTTTACTTCAGTTGATAGAAAAAACAACTTAACCTGGTTACATAAAAACATCATTATTAAAGATCCCAATGAAGATTACTCAGAAGAGAAATCGATAATTCAAGACATGAATCTTGATAATTCAATGCAGTTGAATGTAAGACCACAACAACGTTAATATCAAAAATAATTAAACATTTAAATAAAGTAGATATGAAAAATTTAAACATTAATCCAATTTATATAATTGTAGGCGTTTTAGCTTTAGTTGCTTTTCGCTCTCCTAATGATCATCAAAATACAAATAAACTAGAACGAGTAATTACAGTAACCGGTAGTGCTGATATGTTGGTTCCGCCAGATGAAATTTTAGTAGATATTTCTTATAGAGAATATTGGTTTCAGCACCAACACAAAAATAAAGGAAAAGAAAGTATCAATAAAATTGAAAAGGGCATTATAAAGGCGGTGAATGACATAGGAATTGGTACTGAAAATATCACTATAAATTCTGAATTTACTTGGAAATATAGACATGATTATTGGTCTTATTGGTATCATTATAACAATACACTTAAGAATACACTGCTGCAAAAAAACTTGACTGTAAAACTTTCTTCCTCTACTCAATTAAATAAACTGATGCAAAAATTAAAAGAGAATAATATTCGAAGAGAAGGAGTTGTGAATATCACGTTGAATGGGTCTTCAAATAAAAATATACAGAAATATCGTAAAATGGTAAAGAAAAGAGCGATGGAAGCCGCACAAGAAAAAGCTGATTATTTACTTGCAGCTTTAGGTGAAAAGTGTGGAGTTGTAATCACTGTTCAAGAATTATCAGACTCTAAACGAACCAAAACAACAACACATCACGGAGGCTACCCTTATTATGATCGAGTTTTTGGATGGTATGGTGGTTATGGTGGGACTACCACAACCAATAATGGTGGGATGAATGCTATTTCAAACTCATCGGTAAGTATGCCTTCTGGTGGCGGAAAACCTGTATCTAAAGATGAAAATGATTTAAGTATGAAACCAATTAAGTTGAGGTACGAAATACAAGCTCAATTTACCATTGTTCCGAGGTAGAAAAAATTTTATAACTAAAACATATAATTATGAGAAAATTAATTTTAATTGCAGCGATCATTTACTCGGTAACGTTAACTGCACAAACAAAACAACAAATAGAATATCCTAAATCTGATGTAGATTATCCAGCATTTACGAAGCTAACCATTGAGGCAGAAAAACATCGAGAAACACATATGGTTTCTTTAACGGAATTCATAAAATGGTCAAAAGAAAAGGAGGTTATTATTTTAGATACACGATCAAAAAAAATGTATGATATGAAGCATGTAAAAGGAGCTATACATCTTAATTTTTCTGATTTTACAGCCAATAAATTGGCAGAAGTAATTCCTTCAAAAAAGACTAAGATTCTTATTTATTGTAATAATAATTTGGATAAAGATGAGCGATATTTTGCACGTAAAATGGCCCCATTGGCATTAAATATTCCAACGTTTATCAACTTATATGGTTATGGCTATAAAAATGTATATGAGTTAGATAGATTGGTTCCAACTACTCCATCACCATTAGAATTAGAGGGGAAGGCTGTAAAGGTAAAAAAGAAGAGCTCGTCTTATTAACCTGAGTTCGATTCTTAAATTATTGTCAGTTCGAGTGTTCCGATTTTTCATCGGAATGTATCGAGAACAAAAAAAGCTTATTCTCGATACATTTGAATTGACAGGTTTTCACCTTTCAACTAAATTAAAGTCATTAAAAAAGCCATAGACTTCCTTGTCGAAGTTATTTGGTAGGCTCATTTAATTTATTAAAAAACCATAAACTATGCATAAGTCTTGTATCATAATATTTTTGGCTGTTAGTATTAGCTGTACGACAAAAGCTGAAGTGAAAACCGAAACCATTAATCGGTTAAAAAATAAAGCAGTACTAGCTAAGGTTTATTGTAAAAACAATAATATGAATTTAGAGATGTGTATTCTGGTAGATATGAAAATTCATTCTGGTAAAAAGCGATTTTTCTTGTGGGATTTAAAAGGAGATTCTATCATGAAAGCTGGAATGTGTAGTCATGGTACTTGTGGGAACTTATCAACTTATGATGCTGATAAAACACCACAATTTAGTAATACACATGAAAGCCATTGTTCTTCTTTAGGTAAATATAAACTGGGTACAAGAGGTTATAGCACTTTTGGAATACACATTAATTATAAATTACATGGATTAGAGAAAACAAATAGTAATGCCTATAAAAGGTATATTGTATTTCATTCTTGGGGAATTGGAGTTGAAGAAATTTATCCTCAAGAATTAGCTGAAAGTTGGGGGTGTCCAGCAGTATCAAATAATTTTATGGAAGAAATGGATGTAATCCTAAAACAAAAAAAGAAACCCTTATTGTTTTGGATTTACAATTAAAGAATCACAATATTTTGGCTATAAATTTGATTTTCTGAAGTAGCAGTAATTAAATAATCTCCTTTAGGTATTTCTTTTTCGATAGGTACTGCAACTAAATTATTATTTTCAATATTAATAATTACTTTAGAGTAGAATTCATTTCCTTTAATATCTCTAATTACAACTAAAATCTCTTTTTCAAAAATTTCTTCAAAAGCAATGTTTACTATTTTATATTCTTCAGAAAAATCAGGATGTAAATTCATTCCTGCAGTTGCACCTTCTTTTTTAAGGTAATTTACAGGTACAATGTTTGAAATACTTTCTTTACCATCTTTATTTTTTGATTTTAATCGGTAGTAAGAAATATTATCTGTTGGTTGGTTGTCTAAATGAAAAAACTCCGTTGATTGAGATTTATGTGCAGAACCAAAAATAGTCGCAATTGTTTCCCATGTAGTTTTATCTGCACTTTTTTCTATGATAAAGTATGAAGCATTGTTTTCTTTAGACTTTTCCCATTTTAATTGCACTGCATTTTGAGATAAATCTATATTCGCTTCAAAATTGTCAATTTTTGAGTTTTCGCTTACTAAAGCTTTGTTTAGAGAAGCTTGTAATGAGTTTTGTAACGAATTTTCATTGTTTTGAGCAGAGAGATTGATACAAACAATAAGTACAATAAAAGTGGTTAATGTCTTCATTTTTAAAATTTTAATAAAACTAAACAAAAAGAATAGTTGTAATAAAGTCGTAAAAAAATAGAATACGTTGCCTAATGTTGATAACCTATTTGTTTTGACTAAAACAAAGGGATCTTAACGTGTTGAAATGTGAATAAAAGACTCTTCTTTAGCTAATTATAAAAGAAAATGAAAAGGTAAAAAGTGGGCAAGCTACTTACATCGCACCGCTCAACCACTTATCCTTGCTCTGTTCCCAGCCTGGGGAAGTTCAGAAGGAGCTGGTCGTATAAGACTTGCCCACTGCAAAATTAGAATTATCTTTCAATTATTTGTTAAAGCATTGTAAAAAATATTAATTAATTCAACAACTTCATTATCTTTGGCGGTAATGAATCAAGAATTAGACATATCTATTGTTATTCCTTTACTCAATGAAGAAGAGTCGTTAAAAGAATTAACCGACTGGATTGGGAAGGTGATGCATGATAATAATTTTAGTTACGAAGTTATTTATGTAGATGACGGAAGTACGGATGGTTCATGGAAAATTATTGAAGGTTTACAGACTCAGAATTCAAAT
>JAESTF010000220.1 GCA_016763795.1 Flavobacteriales bacterium | reverse complement strand
GTTTTTTAATTCAGTAATCACATTTTCTATTTCTGCTTTTTTTGCAGGTAAAATCAAATAGTTTATCAATTTAGTTTCTTCTTGTGAAAGCTCTAATTGATGTGATAAAGTCAATAAAATTGATAATTCATCATCTGTGATTTTTGCTTCTCTATTGTTTTCAATGTCGTTATGAAAAGCTGTATGTACACAAGATTGATATATTTTGTAATCACGTTTTCTGTTTTCAGATAAGTCAGATTTCGGGTCTTCAATATCCTTTTGTAATGCTTTTATCTTCTTGTTTATTGTCTTTAATTCAGTTTCATAAAGTCTAGAGAACCAATCTTGTTTCATTATGCAGTTCCCATCTCTTGTGATTATATCTGTTAGGATGTCAAGTTGAGAAGAAGTGTTTACAAATTCTGATTTAATTAACTGTGAAAATTCTGTTTCTATTAAGCTGAAAATTTTTGAAATAACTACGTTGTCAAGACTTTTCAGTCCAGTGTTGTCTGTTTCTGAAAGAATCTTATCAATTGCTTTTGAGTTCTTTGGATTATTTGCAATTATGTTGTCAATGATTTTGATAAATGAATTCTTTTCTAATGAATTCAAGTTACCTAATATTTTTTCTAATTTCATTCTTTATGTTTTTTCAATTCTGTGTTTTCGCCTGAAGCCTAATATTCTTGTTGGTCGCGTTTTAATGCAACTTACATTGTGCTAACGCAATCTACGGTTTTTAACCGTAAAATCCTAAGTAAAAAGCTGCTGTTAAATTCAATTAGTTTAGCTAACGAAGTTATAAGTTCTACAGGATACTTACTAGCGTAAAAACACTTGTTTTTTACTAGGTGTTTATACCTATTCTGCAATAGAGCTAGCATTTAGGAGATAAAAACGATTAGCGTTTTCTCACCAACCCTTATTGTTTTTACGCTTTGTTACCTGTTGTTTTTCTTATTGTTCGTTGTAAATGTGGGTAAAATTATATCTGTCATTATTGAAAATGGCAGTTTATCCTCTTGCGAGTTATAGGCTTCTCCTGTAAAAATAGCAACCATATCTAATTCCGGAAAAACCATAATATATTGTCCTCCGTTCCCAAGTGCTGTTTTAGAAATAAATATGTTTTCGTTTGCCTTAAACGGAATGTTCCACCACAAATAACCATAATCAATTTCTGTAATTTTTGTTTTTGGTACAGTTGATTCCTCAACCCATTTTTTGGATACAATTTGTTTTTCATTCCATTTTCCCTTGTTAAGAATTAATTGTCCAATTTTTGCCATATCACGTGAGGTCATATACAACCTTTTGCCTGATGGAATAATTTTTTTACTGGAAGTATGCCCCCAACTTATATTACTAATATCTAAAGGCTTGAATAAATATTGTGCCGCAAACTTATCGATTGTCATTCCAGAAGCCTGACTTATTATTTCCGCAAGCAAGACTGCACCCATAGAACAATAAGTTGAAACTGTTCCAGGATCATTAACCATTGGCAGGTTAAGTGTATATTGAAGCCAATCTTTCTTTTTATAAACTTTATCCTCCTGTCCTTTTGATTTTTTATCCCAATCGTTACAATCAAGTCCGCTTGACATTGTTAAAAGGTGTTTGATTGTAATTTTTTCTTTTCTTTCGTCAAGATTTTTTTTTGGTACTGGGTTTTTGAGGTATTTTGAAATTGGGTCGTTAACATTATCGATAAATCCGTTGTCAATGGCAATTCCTAATAAGATCGATCTTATGCTTTTTGTAGCAGAACGAAGGTCGTGTTTTTGGTCTGAGACTTGCCCATTTAGATATTCCTCAATAATAATTTGGTTACCTTTTACCAATAAAACACTATGGATTTTATTTTCTCTATTATTCAATTGGGTGAATAACTTGTGTATTAAAATTGTATCAACATTTTGTGATTTTAGGTCGTTTGTTTTCCATCCATCTCCAAGGTCTTTAGGCTTTGAATATGTATAGGAATTTTGTCCGTAACAAAACCCGCTAATAAATAAGGTTATAATTATTAATGCTGCTATGTTTCTCATAATAAAGGGTAACCGTACTTGTGGGTTGCGTTTCAACCCTTCGGTAAACTCAGGGTAAATTCAAACTTATATTCTGTTAACGAATCTACGGTTTTTTATAAGAAAGTTAAGAAAAGATGAGGTAAACAAATAAGGGTTGATGTTGAAACACCAACCGTTTTTGTTATAAATTACTGTACTGGCTATTATTTTTAATAGTCCATAAGGTTCGAATATTTAAACTCATAATCTAATAGTTTTTTCAATTTTTCATTGCTTACAATTTTGTAATTGCTCTCAGATTTTTCATCAAAATTGATTGCAATTTCTCCCAGCTTTTTAACCTCTTTTAGATAAAATTCTCTTCTAGTCGGATGACTATTTGTACATGCATTTAAAATTGTATTCCAAGCATTTTTTTTAATGATAGTTTCAATAATTCGAATACAATCATCTCTATGAATTAAATTTATATATCCTTCTGGATTCTGAATGATCTTATTCGTATTTACAAAGTTTCCAGGTTTTCTGTCATATCCAAATAAGCCTCCAAACCTTATTATTGTCGCTTCAATAACCGAATTTGATTTAAATAGTTTTTCAATATTAGCGAGAGGAGAACTATTTGTTTCAGTTTCTTCAGTAACCGTTCCATTTGTATTTGGATAAACAGAAGTAGCACTAATGAAAATTATTTTCCTGACCTCAGATTTTTCAATTTGATTTATGAGATATTTAAAGTCAACAATATTTTTTGAAGGTATAGCTATTATTAAGATGTCAGAAGCTAAGAAAATGGAGTAATTATAATCTCTTTCACTTATGTCAATAACAAATGGTGTGATACCTTTAGGTTCTCTTACGTTGATATTAGATCTGGTAGATCCATAAACGCTATACCCTTTAGCTATTAAAGTATGAGTTAGAGCCGATCCAAGCCAACCACATCCTAATATGCTAATTCTTTGATTCAATATGATTTTATTTTTTCGCTTGCATACAATGCACCTGTTGGTCGCGTTTCAACCCTTCGGTAAACTCAGGGTAAATTTAAACTTACATTGTGTTAAACGAAGATATTGTTTTTTTATAAGAAAGTTAAGAAAAAGATGAGGTAAACAAACAAGGGTTGATATGGAAACACCAACCCTTATTGTTTTTATACAATGTCGTATGACTGTCGTATTTTTTTGTGAAAAAAATCATTAGTTTAAGCTGTGGTTGTTTACTTATCTAGGAATAAATAAGAGACAGTAAGCAGTAAAAATGAGATTCCTGAAGAGGCAGATCGAATAAAGTTCAAATTATTCCACTTTACTTCTATAGTTGTCCTTAAAGCCTTTATTTCGTTTAAAGTGATAGATTCTAAATTGGTCTGATCTAGTAAGTTGTTTAAAGGTATATTTCCTAAAACTGTTACACCAAAGGCTCCACCCCAATAAATAACAAAAGCACCTATAAATAACCAAAAGATGTTATTGGGATATAAATTAAAATAAAATACAGGAACTAATGCTACAGTTATTATGGCTCCAATAAATATAATTCTAAATGTATTATTTAATATTACTCGGTTCATAGCTTGTAAAGCCTGTAAATATTCAATATCACTTAATTTACCAATTCCGGGTTTTACAGCATTAGACCAAGTAAAGAATATACCGGCCATTAATCCAGTAAGTAATATAGCCATAGCTAAAATGATTGTTTCGGTTTTCATAATAATGTTGTTATTAGTGTTTAATAAGATAATCCAGGTGTTTGATGAAGATATTTTTTATCAGCTACTTGCTTTAGAATAAAATGGGCAACATCAGCTCTCGATATTTTTAGTTTTGTTGATTTGTCATTAGGATTGAATCCATGCAAATAATTCTCTGTTTTTTTGCCATCAGTAAAAGCTGCAGGTCGAACAATTGTCCAATCTAGAGTACTATTTCTTACATGTTTTTCCTGAAGTTCATGATCTAAAAAGACTTGTTTCAAAAACCACCCAAACATAATTCGTTTCCAAAAAAAGTTTAGATTATTGTTGCTATCGCCTGCACCAAGAGTACTTTGGCAAATTAGTTGCGAAACTCAATTGATGTTCATAGCATCGATAATGTTTTTTGTTCCTTCAGATCTTACAACACTTGTTCTACTTTTTCCAGATCCCAATGTTACTATAACGATTTCTTGACCTTGAATAGCTTTATTGATATCTTCAATGTTAAAAACATCACCCTCTATTATTTTTAAATGAGGGTGAGACAATTCATTGAGTTTTTGCCTGTCTCTGCAAAATGCCAATACCTCATGTCCTTTTTCTAAAGATTGTTTAACAATGTGTTTTCCAACAGTTCCTGTAGAACCAAATACAATTATTTTTTTCATAGTTATTTTATGTTTAGAGTTTTTAACCAAGTTTTCAGTGTTGTATAATCTGAGTTGTTCAATATTATTTTTTTGCCTCTTGGCATCCGTTTTTTTATAAAAACCTGTTTGTGAATTTTCGGGGCAAAAAGATCCATGTTGTTTAGTGTAAAAACCTTTTTTCGGTTTTGTTTAACATGGCAAACGTTACATTTAGTTTTTAGAATTTTAAATGCCTTTGTTTTTTCTATACTAATATTATTGGCTGATTGAAAATTTTTATTTTTAGGAGAACCAAAAACATAAAGCGACAGCAATCCAATACTGAACAGGAATAATACTTTCATTTACTTTTTTAAGTAAAAGTATGCTGGATTTAAAAGATTAAATTGGATAAAACCGACAAAAAAATAGCTTGTCTAAAGGTTTTTATAGTAGAAATTTGGTGTCTGTCCTGTATAGCTTTTAAAAATCCTTATAAAGTGAGACTGGTCTGTAAAGCCACTTTCGAAACCAATGTCGCTCAGCTTTTTAAAGTTTGTTTTTGTTAATTGATCGAGAGAAGATTGAAACTGAATAATTTTAGCAAATTGTTTTGGAGATAGACCTACATATGATTTGAAATTTCGCTCAAATGTACGCTCTGTCATAAATAACAGTTCCAACAACTCTTTTATTTTTATTTGCCCTTTACAATCTATAATTATTGAAATTGCTTTTTGGATGTTATCATTTTTAGGTATGTTATGCACTTCAATTAATTCTCGTATTAAATTCGAAATTATTTTTATTTGCTGAACTTCACTATTTGAATTAATGAGTTGGTTTTTATATTTTTTTGTGTCAAGATAATCGATTTGAAGCAAGTCGTAGCAATCATCATTTAATTCCTTAGGATTTACATTAAGTAAGTATTTTGATGCAAAAGGATAGAGCTGTACTACTACATAATTGTGAGGGCCATGTACATCCAGAGAAACAGGCTCTAGAGTCTGTCCATAAAGGAATAATTCTGACAATTCTTTCTTTTTTGGAAGCAGGAAAAAACCATTTTCAGATTGCTGAAACATTATTCCTGGGTAGCCATTCGCATAAAATGGGATGTTGGTATGGGATTCAAAATCTATACTTTTCCCAATCATTATACAATTTACAAAAGGTGCTAAATCTTCATCTATATGGAATTCTGTTTTAATCAATAGTATAGTTATTGGATTGTAAATTACACATAATGTACTTGTTGGTCGTGTTTCAACCCTTCGGTAAACTCAGGGTAAATTCAAACTTACATGTTGTTAAACGAAGATATTGTTTTTTATGAGAAAATAAAGAAAAGATGAGGTAAACAAAAAACGGTTGGTGTTTTCACATCAACCGTTGTCGTTTTTTTAAGTTTTATGTAATTATGCGTTTAACAGCCTATAGTTCCAAAAGAAAAAACCAGTTTTTGTGCTACCTTTTCTCCTTTAGCGTTTTCGGCTGCCTGCCATTTTCCAGGTGCTTTGGTCATAAGTTCAACCATTCTCTTATCTATTGAAGGATAACCTGATGTTGCTGATAGTTTAACATCTGAAATTACACCACTTTTAGTAACTGTAAAATAAAGCTTACCGCCTTTTACTTTTCCATCCTTTACAATCGCTATCTGTTCTTGGCTGTTTACTTTTAGGTAATCAATCAATGCATCCTTACCATTTACATATTCAGCTTCTTTTTCTGGAACAATGGTTATGTGAGGCGTAAAGTAATTGTATTCTAATTCACCAGTTACTTTATTTTTCTGTTTAAAATTAGCTCTAATCAAAATGTTGGCAGAGTAATCAACTGTCTGTAAAAGTTTAAGTTGTGCAGCAGTAAGTACATCATCCTTTCCTGTTGCTTTCATATCTGTTTGATGATAATCATCTAAAATAGTAACCCTTACATAATCGTATGAAACCACTGTTTCAGTCTGTGATTTAGGAAGAAAATCTAAAATAGATTTTGCATTGTGTAATTTTTCCTTAGTTACAGTACTCATAAATCTAGAGTCTATATCATAAACAAAATCGATAGTAACAGGTTCCTCAATAATATTTTCTGTTGTATTCTCTGTAATTAATTCTTGGCTACTTTCTGTTGCTGAATTCAGATAACTAAAAGCCATCAGACTAACAGTGGTGAATACTGCACTAATAATTAAGATACTCTTTTTCATAATTTCTAAGTTTTAAAGATTTACAACAAAGCTAATAACAGAAGAGCTTACAGATTGTAAAGAAGTGTAAATTGATGTAAAATGGGTGTAAGAATTTGGTCTGATAATTTTAACAGTATTTTCTTAAAACGGTAATCTACCAGAGCTTTATTTTTTATGATAGATATCATATTGATATATGATATCTAGCACAATTGATCATATCTACCTAACATACTTTTGAAGAGTAATTTATCATTAGCAGATGATTTTAAAAACTAACTAAAAACAAATAAAATGAAAATAATAAGGCTAAGTGCAATTGTTATTGCCACATTTTTGTTTTCTTCTTGTGGAGGAAATGAAAACACAGAAGGGCAGGAAGCTCAAAACGAAGCTCCAGCGCAAGAAGAAGTAAGTACTAAAGCTAAAGGGCAATCAACAGTTGCTGCTGCTGAAGGCGAAGACATGAACACACTACAGTTAGCAATGTCTATGGATGATTTTAGCACCTTAGTTGTTGCTGTACAAGCTGCAGGAGTAGAAG
>JAESTF010000219.1 GCA_016763795.1 Flavobacteriales bacterium | reverse complement strand
TTAGATTTGCAAACCAATTAAAAATGGTTCCGTGGCCGAGTGGCTAGGCAGTGCTCTGCAAAAGCATCTACATCAGTTCGAATCTGATCGGAACCTCAAAAGAAAAACCAACAAGTTATTGTTGGTTTTTTGTTTTTTTGAGCTTTTTCTTCCAAACTTGGTATTTGTAAACAATACCTTTCTCGTTAATATAATAGATATGCTCTATGATAAAAGATTTTTTTGGGGAGATATCTTTTTCTTTAGAGAGAGTGCTTTTTCCATAATACTCTTCTTTTGCCTTATAGATATAGGCCTCTGTATTACCGAAAACTTTAATTTCTTTAGCAATACCTTTTGCTTGAATTAGCTCTGTTTTGGTTTGACCAACAAAAGAACTCTTGTATGTTTTAGGTCCTTTTGGAGTACAGAAGACAAGGGTAAGGCAAATTAAAAAGACAAGAATGTTTTTCATAACACGTCATAAAGGTAATAAAATAGCTGAATTTTTAAAATAGAGGGTCTTACTTTAAAAAATAATTTATATTTGCCGTATTAAAACCTTGCACTTTTAATGATTAAGAATTTTTATATAAAAGTATTAACCTTTACGGTTGCGGCATTACTGTCTTTTTTTGGCAATGATTTTTTCGCTCAGAAAGATACTACATTTTGGTTCTCTGCTCCAGAAATAGCAAGTTCAGAGGGTGATAGTCCTATAATTTTGCGATTGTTGAGTTATAATAATGCGACAACGGTTACAATTTCTTTGCCTGCAAACGGAGCTTTTACTCCAATAGTAGTTAATCTTCCTGCAAATGCTATAGACAGTGTTGATTTAACCTCTTTTTTGGCAGATATTGAAAGTCCAGCAGGAAATGTTATTTCAAATAATGGATTAAAAATTCAATCTACAGAACAAATTACAGCGTATTATGAATTAACAGCGAGTAATAATAGAGAGATATTTTCTTTAAAAGGAAGTCAAGCTTTAGGAACAAATTTTTATACCCCTTTTCAAAATTTTTGGAATACCAATACAACCACTCCTGCTTCATTTTCTGCAATAGAAATTGTTGCATCCCAAAATAATACAACCGTATTGATAACACCTAAAACAGCTATAATTGGGCATGTTGCAAATACAAGTTTTACGGTGGTATTAAATGAAGGCCAAACATATAGTGCACGAAATATGAACTTGCTTCCAAATAATTCTTTATCAGGATCTATTGTTTCGGCTAATAAACCTATTGCTATTACTGTTTTTAGCGGAGCTTTATCGAGCTTAGGCTGTAATAGTTCTATGGGAGATCAAATTACTCCAACAGATTATATAGGAACAGATTACATTATAAATAGAGGGAGCTCTTCCTCAGAAAAAATATTTATATTATCAACAGAAAATGCAACAAGCCTTACAATAGAAGGGAATGCAACAACAAGCACTTTAATAAACTGGAGTGAGACTTATACTTATGATTTAACAGATTCTATTACATATATTCATAGTTCTAAACCTATTTATATTTGGCATGCTTCAGGAAATGGGTGTAATTTAAGTGGGGCTCAGGTTCCTAATTTATTTTGTGCAGGAACCTATTCCACCAATTTTTCTAGAGCAACGGCAGATTCTTTAAACTTATTTTTATTTGTGAAAACAGGGTTTGAAGGAAGTTTTGAATTAAACGGAAATAGTACAATAATTACAGCATCTTTATTTCGGAATGTTCCAGGAACTAATGGAGGATATAAAGCTGCCAATGTTTATCTGCCAACATCAATTGTTGCAGTAAATTCGTTTAATCAGCTTATAAATACCGGGGATGTGTTTGGGATGAGTATTTTGAATGGCGCGAATACAAATGGAAGTGGATATGCTTATTTATCAGAATACACTTCTTATCCTTTTATTGATGCAGGGAATACAGATACGGTTTGTGCGAACACTGTTTTAAACCTCTCGGGAGTTGTTGGAGGAGGAGATATTACAGGTTTATGGTCAAGTTCAGGTTTTGGATCTTTTTTATTCGGAAACGATACATTGTCAAATCAATATGTTGTGAGTGTATTGGATACCGCAATTAGCCCAATTGATATTATTTTATCTACAACAGGAAAGTGCACTCCGTTAAAAGATACAGTAAAACTATATATAACGCCATCTCCATTTGTAAATGCTAATGCAGACCAAACGGTGTGTGCAAATAATGCTACAGTTCAATTAAATGGAAATGTTTTTGGTGGAGCTTTATCAGGAATTTGGACGACAAGTGGAAATGGAAATTTTATGCCAAATGATACTACTTTAAATGCTATTTATGTTCCTGATGTAAACGATACTATAAATGGAGGAGTAACATTAGTGTTAACATCTACAAACTTTGGGTTGTGTAATGTGGTAACAGATACAATGAAAATTTTTATTACACCTTCTCCAATTGTGGCTGCAGGCGTTGATACTGTTTTTGTATGTGAAAATAACAGTTTAGTAAATTTAAATGGAAGTGTTGCAGGCGCTACATCTACTGGGAAATGGACTACTCAAGGGAACGGTTTGTTTTTACCAGACAATGTAACGTTAAATGCAGATTATCAACCAAGCCCTTTAGATGTTGTAAATGGATCAATGGTATTGTATTTAGAATCAACAAATAACGGTACATGTATTGCGGATAAAGATAGTTTAATCATTATTTTTACACCTAAACCTATTGTAAATGCAGGACCAAACCTCATTGCTTGTGCCAATAATACTAGCGTACAATTAAATGGAATAATTTCTGGTCCAACAACTACAGGTTTTTGGTCGGGAGGAACAGGTTCTTATACTGTAGATAGTACTGATTTGACTGCAACTTACACCCCAAGTGCAGCGGAAATTAGTGCAGGGAGTATATTATTAACGCTTACGTCTTCTAATAACTTAACATGTTTGGCAGAAACAGATTTTGTTCAGATTAATGTTGTTGCTCCTCCTTTTGCAAATTTTAATTTTACAAACAAATGTTTTGGAGAAGCTATTGATTTAACAGATTTTTCTTTGCCAGGCTTTGGAACAATAAATGGTTGGAATTGGGATTTAGGAGATCTTGCAACAGCTACTACACAAAATGTAAACCATACATATACAACAGCAAGTACTTATAATGTTGAGCTAATTATAAGTACTGATGTAGGATGTACTGATACTATTGTTAAAACAATAGAGGTTTATGAATTACCAACCTCTAATTTTTCTTATACCTCTGATTGTAGTACAAATCAAATAATATTAGATTTTACAGATCAATCAACATCAAATGATCCACTAAATTTTTGGTTTTACGATTTTGGAACAGCAGGAAACAGCAGTTTAGAGCATCCAATTCAATTATTTACTACAATAGGAAATTTTAATGTTACCCATATTGTGGGAACGATAAATAATTGTTTCGACACAGTTGTGCAAACAATAGTTATACCTCCAAGACCAGTTGCAGGGTTTAGTTTTAATACAGATAATGGGTTGAATATAGGGGCAACGTTTAATTTTATAGACACTTCAGCAAATACAATAAGTTATGTTTGGAACTTTGGAGATGGGAGTAGTTCTATAGATCAAAATCCTAGTAACACTTATTTTACGAACGGAACTTATGATATAACTCAAGTGGTTACCAGTGGTTTTGGCTGTACAGATAGTTTAACAATATCTATTATAATAAATACGGTTACAGAAGAGATTAGTTCGCTAATACCTAATGCAATTTCTCCAAATGGAGATGGTAAAAATGATGTTTGGAAGCTTGATTTTCTGAAATTTATAAATACATCTATTACTGTTGATGTTTTTAATAGGTGGGGTCAAATGCTATTTCATTCTGATGGGTATGCAATTCCTTGGGATGGAACATTTGAAGGAAATTTGGTTGCTGACGGAACGTATTTTTATGTAATTAATTTAAATGATAACGCTGAAAAATCAGTTTTTAAAGGAACTATTTTAGTGTTACAAAATGCCAAATAGATGAGAAAGTATACCCTTATCATATTATTTACTATAGGTTGTTTATCCGTATTTGGACAACAACAAGGGTTGTATACAAACTATTTTTTAAACGATTATTATTTTAATCCTGCAATAGCAGGAAGTAAAGGAGTAAGTATTGCCAGTTTTTCATATAAAAACCAATGGGTTGGATTTGAAGGAGCACCAAAAACAATAATGGGAAATGTATCGGGCTCAATTAAAAATGAAGGGAAAATGGGTTATGGAGTTACCATCATTTCTGATAATATTGGTTTAACAAATAACCTTAGTATTTTGTTAACGTATGCACACCATATTAAGATTAATGAAAAATTAAAGTTAGGCTTAGGAGTTCAAACAGGGTATTTACAAAATAGAGTTAAATTATATGATACTAAATTAGCCGATTTAGATGATGATGTTTTTAGTGGAAATGTACTAACTGAAAATGGAATAGATTTTAATTGGGGGTTCAATTTGTATAGTGAGAAATATTATTTTATGGGTGCAGTTAACCATTTGTTTATAGATAAGCTGAGCATTGCTTCGTATAATCAACGGTTAGAGAAAAACTATAATGTAATAGGTGGGTATAAATTTAATTTTGAAAAACAAAAAATAGAAATTGAACCCAGTATTATGGTTCAATATGTTAAAGGATCTCCTACAAATGTAACGACATTATTAAAAACAACATATAATAAGACTTATTGGTTAGGCATTAGTTATAATAATAGTGAAAAAATTGGAATAGGTTTAGGTTATTTAATGAACGAACGATTAAGCCTTGGTTATGCTTATGATTTATCATTATCAGGTTTAAATAGTTACCATTCAGGTTCTCATGAAATATCTATTTCATACATTATTACACATAAGAAACCATCTTTTGAAGAAGAAGATGAGAAGTTGAATAATAGTATAATGGATGAAATGAAAAAGAAATTAAAACAAAAATAATATGAAGAGCCTAGCTAAAATATTAGTCGTTTTAAGTGTTGTACTTTTATTTTCAAATAAACTGGTTGCACAAATCGATACTAATTTTTGGTTTGCTGCCCCTTGGGTTACACCTGATCATGATGATAGAGATCCGATTTATTTTCATTTTTCAACTTTCGGAAACCCTACAACAGTAAGAATTAAACAACCTGCCTCAACTTATGACACTACTTTTGTAGTTCCTGCGAATTCACTATTTTCAAAAGCAGTTCATTTTATGATGGACTCATTAGAAAGTAAACCCGCGGACCAATTATTACGAACAGGGTTTCACATAACTTCTGATTTCCCCATGGTAGTAGTGTATGATGTTGTAACTAGAGGCCCAGCATCTAATAATCCAGAAACATACTCATTAAAAGGAACAAATGGTATGGGAAAGGAGTTTGTATTACCTTTTCAAACTTTATGGAACAATAGAACACTAACTAATGATAGAGATGGGGATGGTGTAATTACTCAACCCTATCAGCAATTTAATGTTGTTGCAACAGAAGATAATACAACCATTTATATAACACCTAAATGCGATATTATTGGTCATCCTGCAAATGTTACGTTTGCTATTTCTTTACCTTTTAAGGGGAACGTATATACAGGTCAGAATGTTACTCAATTAGCAAGTGTTCTTGGGAATAACCTGTCAGGAACTATTGTTGTTTCTGACAAACCAATATCTGTAACTGTTTCTGACGATTCTGTTAATCCTGCTGGAGGAGGTGGATGTTATGATTTAATGGGAGATCAAATTGTACCCACAGATGTTATTGGAACAGAATATATTGTAAATAAAGGATTTTTAAATGCTGGATCTAATGAATCAATATTTATTGTAGCAACAGAGAATTTTACTTCTTTTTTAATTGATAATGGAATTGGAGTTACTAATGTAATTATTAATCAAGGAGAGACATACCAATTTAGCATTACAGAAGCGTTAACTTATGTGAATGCAGACAAGCCTATTTATGTTTATCATATGTCGGGAGTTGGGTGCGAAATGGGTGAAGCAATTTTACCACCAACAAACTGTTCTGGATCAGACCAGGTGAGCTTTTCTAGGGCAACAACAAGAGATTTTTTTCTAAACCTATTGTGCCCAACTGGTGCTGAAGGAAATTTTATATTAAACGGAAATACAGTTATTATTAACCCAACATCTTTTAGTCCAGTTCCCGGAACTGCTGGGCAATGGATGGGAGCTCAAATTCAATTTAATTTAACAGATATCCCAGTTGGCACACCAAATTTATTAACGAACTCTTCTGATTTATTTTCATTAGGTGTTTTTAATGGTTCAGCTACAGGAGGTGTTTTGTATCATTATCTTTCATCATTTAATAGAAAAGTTTTAATTGATGCAGGGAAAGACACAATACTCTGTTCAAGTTCTCCGAATATTAATCTAGGAGGAACTATCACTGGTGGAACTACTACTGGTATTTGGACAATAACTAACGGAACAGGGATGTTAAATAACCCAACAACATTAAACACAACATATATTCCATCTCCAGGAGACTTAACACAAGGTTCTTTAACTTTTATTTTAGAATCTACAGGAAATTGTGATCCTGTTATGGATACATTAACAATAAATTTTGCACCATCACCCGAAGTAACAGTAAGTAGTGATAGTGCTTTATGTAAAAATAATGCAGCATTAATTAATCTTTCAGGAACGTTAGCTTTTGCGGCAGGAAGTAATTGGACAGGAGGAAATGGAGGAGCGTTTAGTAATTCTTCTGATTTAAATACAACTTACACTCCCTCATTAATCGATTTAGCTGGAGATAGCTTAGTGTTGTTTTTGAGTTCTTTAGGGAGTATAAACTCTTGTCCGAATGATCAAGATACGGTGGTAATTTATTTTACTCCTTCACCAACTTTAAACCCTGGGGTAAATCAAGTAATTTGTTCAAGCGATGATAGCTTAATGTTAACAGGGCTTGTATTCGGGCCAACAACAACTGGGTTTTGGACAACAACTGGCTCAGGGTTTTTTAGTCCGTCTGCAGATTCGCTAAACACCTCTTACACAATTACAAGCGCAGATACTGCTACAGGAACGATATGGTTTACGCTTACAAGTACAAATAATGGGAATTGTTTAGCTGTACAAGACAGTATAGAAGTTACCATTTTAGATAAACCGACTGTTACAATTACAACTTCAGATTCAATTTGTTCTAATATAACTACAATAAGTTTAACTGGAACCGTTTCTGCAGGCTTTACAACAACATGGAATGTGTTTGGAGCAGGAAACGTAACTACACCATCATCTCTAAATACTGTTTATAATGTAAATGCTATTGATGTAGCTAATGGATTTATTGATGTTGTTTTAGCAACAGATATTGTAGTTTGTTCGCCAGAACAAGACTCTATTCGTATTTATTTTATAAGTCCTCCTACTGTTTCAGCTGGAGTAGACGCTGCTTTTTGCGACAATGAATTAGTTCAACTAAATGGTGTTATTTTAGGAGGGAGCCAATCAGGTAGTTGGGCTTCTACAGGAACTGGAATGTTTACACCAAGTAATAATTTATTGACAACGTTTTATGCTGCATCTGGTTTAGATATAACAAACGGGAGTGTTGATTTAATTTTAAGTTCAAGTGGTTCTTTTGGTTGTATTCCTGATAAGGATACGTTAACGGTAACTTTTATTGCTGCTCCTACGGCAAACTTTTCTTCAACAGATGCTTGCCAGAATAGCCCTACAGTATTTACAGATTTATCAACGACCAACACAGGAACAATTAATTCTTGGAGTTGGGATTTTGGAGATTTTACCTCTTCAACAAATCAAAACCCTAACCATGCTTACAACACTAATGGATCTCTTACGGTTGAATTAATAGTTGGAGCAACAAATGGTTGTTTTGATACTGTTGAGTTAACAACTAATGTTAACCCTTTACCCGTTGTAGATTTTACG
>JAESTF010000218.1 GCA_016763795.1 Flavobacteriales bacterium | reverse complement strand
CAATGTAAAATACCATACAGTATGGCTAATTATGTTTGTGGAAGTTGTGAGTTAGCATTAACAGCAGCAGAATCTAATTTAATTATGGGACAAAATCCTGAAGAGATAAGATTTAAAGTAGTAGAAGTAGAAGATGAAGACGGAAAAGTGAGTAAAGAATACTTTAATGCACTAGGGCAAAAAGTTGCAACAAAACAGTTTATTGGAACAGAAGAAGCAATTACGCTATTTATTTATGATAGCTATGGTAATTTAACCAAAGTAATTAACCCTGAAAAACAAGAAAGTACCTATGATTATAACCTGTTAGGGTGGTTATTCCAAAAAGAAACCGTTGATGGAGGCATTACCAAGTATATGTTTAACGAATCGGGACAAGTAGTATTAGAACAAGCAGAAAATGATAGAGTAAAAAGAAGCTGCATAGAAATGCCTACAGGAGAATTTGATGCAAATGGACCAATACTCGATTTTATAGATAGGCCTAATTACCGTGGCTATACTTATGATGCTTATGGAAGATTAACAAAACAAGCAAAAACAGTCTACTCTTTTGATGATGTACATCCTAATATTAAACAACAACTACCAATGTTGTATGCCGATATTTCTAAAAATTTAATAACAACAACAACCGCATCTAGTTCTAATTTTGATTTATTTCATGATGGGTATTATTATCAATTAGATCCAAATATTCCAACACCCGATATATTTGGTAATATATATGATGCTTTTGTTTATAAATTCACGAATAATAGTACTTATTCATGGAGAAGTAAAACATTTATATTAGAATCTGATGGCGCTTTTCCGATAAGTAATTTAAAAATTAATTCCCATAATAATTTTATTGATACCGAAATTAATGGCTCAAGAATTTTTCCAGAAAAACAATTGTTTTATGGACCTATAAACTTAGTAAGCTCAGCTTTCCACACAACTACAAATACAATTTTAGCAGCAGGAAGAACAAATTTAAAAGGCAATTTGAGTTACGTTATTACCTTTAACAATTCCTATTGTGAAGAAATTTCTAAACCAGTAAAAAATGATATTTACAACTATAATAGTGATGGAAATTTATCTTGGCAAATGCAACAATTTAATCCAAATGGAATAACAGCTGCAAATAAAGGATTTGTAGTACGGATTGATTATCCTGAATATGATTTAAATAATAATTTATTAGTTGAGAATGTTGATGTAAATAATGATTTAATACTAGACATGCAATACCATTATACTTACGATATAAGAAACCGCTTAAATGAAGTGAAAGTAAGTTTAGCAGATGAAAAAGAGAATGGACAATTGTTAGCCAGTTACGATTATAACGATGCTACAGGATTAGTTACCAAAACAAGATATCATAAAAGTTGTGAAGATGGTAATAACCATCAAATTGATCAAATAAGTTATACATATGATGGTAGAGACCGGTTAAATAAAATAGGAAGTAGCTTTTATGATGAAGAATTATATTATGATGGAGATATGCCTAATACCTTGTTACTGGGCCCATTATCAACAATTGCTAACTATAACGGTAACATTAACGGAATAAAATCTACCTATAGATTTAGTACATTAAATAATTATGTAGCAGGAAGTAACTTTGAAACACCATCCTATTATGCCTATCAATATGATGGTATTAATCGCTTAGTAGATGCAAATGCATATTGGGATGAAAATGCAGCAGCAACTAATTTAGTTACACACGCTGCGGCTCATTATGGAGATGTTACCTATCAATACGATAAAATAGGTAATTTAGATAGGATAAAACGAACAATAGATGCCAATAATTTAGTTGATAATTGGAAATACAGGTATCAAGCAGGAAGTAATCAACTAATAAAAGTAGAAGGAGCTAACCCTAACACAATTAACAGAAATTACACATATGATGCCTCAGGCAATCTATTAACCGATGATTATCGAAAAGTAAACCAGAGCATTTATGGTAGAGCCAACCTTCCTTTCGATCTTGATTTAAAAAAGAATAAATCTGTTCGTTACTTATACGATGCCTCAGATGCAAGAGTATTTAAAGGAATATATAATTATAGTGGCGAAGAATTTGAATTAGGAAGTAATATTGGAGTGTTAACAGGTGCAGAATACTACTTAAGAGATGCAGCAGGAAATACCATAGGCATATTAGACTTAAATACTGCAGGGTGGACATGGTATGCTTTTGGCAGAGAACGTTTTGCTAAAATAAAGCCTAAAGCAGATCAACAACCAGACTTTTTTCCTGCAGATAATCAGAAAAAAGAAGCAACTACAGATAATACTTCCGCATTAAAACAACAATTTATTAGCGAATTGGATGCTATACTAACAAGTGATACCAATATCCAGACACAATTATTAAAAATAGAATGCAGTGATGGAACAAGTTTTTGGGTTTGTGAAAATAATTTAACGAACTTTACAGACACCGTGCAAGATAGTACTTATACCATAGCTCAAGAAATTACAATACAGAACCAAAACCAATTGGTAGTAATTGATGAGCAATTAATTAGTGTATCGGTATTAACAGGCAGAGATGCTAGAACAAATGATAGTACAATAGTAGATACCAATGATATTAATTTTACAGTAAGAGAACCTGTAATAATTATAGATTCTTATACAGGTGCACAAACACTAAAAAAAGGAACCAAAGGAGATCCTATTTTTGGATATAAATTTCATTCTAACGTTAATTTAAAAGAGTTTAGTTATTACACTCACGATCATTTAGGGAATACCCGTGTAGTTTACACACCAAAAATAATAAGTTGTACCGAACCAGTTAGTATTATTTATACCTTAGATTATGCAGGAGATTACTACCCTTACGGTAAAATCTTACGAGAATTTAATCCTAAGGCGGAGAAGTACATGAGTACCCATCACGAGCGTGATACAGAAACAGGATTGGATTACAGAGGTGCAAGATATTATGATGCAGACATTGCAAGGTTCTTAAGTTTAGATCCTTATGCTGCTGATTATGTAAGCTGGTCACCTTATAATTATGTTGTAGCTAATCCTTTAACTTATGTTGACCCAGATGGTAGAGGTGTTTGAGATATTATTGTTGGCTCCGTTGTTGGTGTTGCTGATAATGTTTTTGGAACCAATGTACGAGCTAATTATAAACCAACAGACCCTAATGATTATAATAAAGCCCTAGATAATGCAGATAAAGCTTCTGTAGTTTCTGGTGTTATTATGACCATTGTAGGTGGGGAGATGGTAGTCGGAGGAACAACAGCATTAATAGCTTCTGGAGCTGTTGCCGCAACTGGGGTTGGTGCTCCCGCTGGAGGAGTTGGTGCTGCCGCTTCTGCTGCGACTATAGGTATAGGTGTTGTTAATATTGCTGTTGGAACTTCTTTAGCTATTCATGGTGCTAATAGAGGGAAGAATGATTTTGGGAATAAAAAGAGTTCTGGAGGTGGAGATGGTAACAACAAGCCAACGAAGAATGAGAGAATGCAGAATAAGAGTAAAAACAATAAAAGTTCAAGTAAAAAGCAAAGTACTTCTGATAGTGAGTTTAAAAAGAAAAATCCACATAGGAAACAAAATAAAAACAGAAAAAATATACATGAAAAAGGAGAAAGGACAGATAAGTTAAATCAAGGAGGGGAAAAAGGAGATAGAAATAGAACAAGGTATAAATAATAAATTATGAAAGTTTTATCATTTGAAATAGAAGGTTGGGATGAATTTATTGAAGGAATTGTGTTAAATGAAAGTGAAGAATGGATTGAAATAGTTGATAATTACCATGACTTAAGGTTAGATGGAATTAAATTCGTTAAAAGAGACCATATTTTATATGATTTTCATGAAGAAGATGAAATCTTTAAAGAAAATGTATTCCGAACGATGAAACAGATAAGACCCTCAACTGGATATGTTTTAGATAGTAATCTAATAAATGAACTAAAAAATCTTGAAATAGTAATGTTTGAATTAGAAGAAGATGATGTTTGTTTTATTGGTAAAATAATTAAGTCAGATTCTGAAAAATTACAATTATTAACTATGACTTCTAAAGCTGAGTGGTCAGATGAAATGAATATAAGGTTATCGGATATACGTACTATATCTATAGATAATGAATACCTTAATACATTGTTGTCTTATAATAAAAAAATGTTAAGAGCAGTTTAACATATTAGGTCGCGTTCCAAATGGCACTTTTGGTATTTTAAAGAGGTTAAATAATTAAGAATTAGTATGTTATGATTTTTAAAAATGTATTTTAAAGTAGGGTGCAAATCATATGAATAAGAGAAAGTTTCTTAAAACGCATTAAAATAAGTTGTTGATGACCTTGTGTTCCAAATGGCACTCTGAAATTATTAAAGCAAGTCGAAGTGGAATTACTTCTGGAAAGCTAGATCCAAATAGTGCTAAGGTGTTTAATAAAGCTAGAGCTTCTAAAATCGGAACATTTGCAAAAGGTTTAGGTCTTGTTTTAACAGGGATCAATATTTTCATGACGGAGTCTGATTTTGAGAAGGGTAATATTACATCTCAAAGAAGAAAACTAAATCATTTAAATAATGGCTCAACAACTTTTTTTCCAGTTGCTGGTATACCACTTGCTATAGGCGATTATTTCGGGGGGAAACATTCAAAAGAAATTGTTAATTCTGTGACTAAAGAAGGTGGACTTGGACATAGTTTCTTGCAATTTACTTTCGGTAATATTGGTTTAGGGACTCCAGGAGAGGGTTTACAAGAGTCGGTCGCGTTCCAAATGGCACTTTTGGTATTTTAAAGAGGCTAAATAATTAAGAGTTAGTATATTATGATTTTTAAAAAT
>JAESTF010000217.1 GCA_016763795.1 Flavobacteriales bacterium | reverse complement strand
TTACTTTTCTTACCGCCTTCTCTAGCCAAATCTGGTCCTGTTCGTTTAGATCCCCATAAGTGCGGATGATCGTACACAAATTCTCCTGCTTTGGAATACTCACCATAACGTTTGGTATCAAACCTCAATGGTCTAATCATCTGAGAGTGACAATTATTACAACCCTCTCGAATATAAATATCCCTACCTTCTAACTCTAAAGGCGTGTAAGGTTTTACGGCTTCTATTGTTGGAATATTAGAATCGACTATTGCTGTTGGTATCAATTCTACAATACCTCCAATGGCAACAACCACCAAACTAAACACCAACATTTTAACTGGTTTTCTTTCTATTGCTTTATGCCAGTATTCTCCTTTTATCTTAGCTGGAGCTTTTACTAATGGTGCCGCTTCTGCATCTTCATTGGCAACAAAACTTCCCATTTTAGCTGTCTTAAATAAATTATAAGACATCATTGCTGCACCAATTATAAATAATCCACCTCCAAAAGATCTTAAAATATACATTGGTCTTAACTGAGTTACCGTATCAATAAATTCATACTCTAAGTTTCCATCAGGCTTAAATTCTTGCCACATTAATCCTTGAACAAATCCCGCCCAATACATTGGTATTGCATAAAACATAATACCAATTGTAGCGATCCAAAAATGATAATTGGCTAATTTTTTAGAGTATAATTTTGTTTTAAATAATACTGGAAATAACCAATACAACATCCCAAATGTGAACATTCCGTTCCAGCCTAATCCACCAACGTGTACGTGAGCAACAACCCAATCCGTAAAGTGAGTTATAGAGTTAAAGAATTTTAACGAAAGCATTGGTCCTTCAAAAGTGGACATCCCATAACAGGTTAAGGCCACAACCATAAATTTCAATACTACATCATCTCTTACTTTATCCCAAGCACCTCTTAAGGTTAATAGTCCATTTAACATTCCTCCCCAAGATGGTAGCAATAACATGATTGAAAATGCAACACCTAATGATTGTGCCCAATCTGGTAATGAAGTGTATAATAAATGGTGCGGTCCTGCCCAAATGTATAAGAAAATTAACGCCCAAAAGTGAATAATAGAAAGCCTATATGAATAAACAGGCCTGTTTGCTGCTTTAGGAACAAAGTAATACATCAGTCCTAAATATGGTGTGGTTAAGAAAAATGCTACAGCGTTGTGTCCGTACCACCATTGTACTAATGCATCTTGTACTCCTGCATACCAAGAGTAACTTTTTCCGAAAGAAATTGGTAATTCAAATGAATTAAAAATATGCAGCATTGCTACGGTAACAAACGTTGCGATAAAAAACCAAATGGCAACATATAAATGTTGTACTCTTCTTGCTAAAATAGTCGCAAACATATTCCAGCCCCAAACAACCCAAATTACTGCAATCATAATGTCTATCCACCATTCTAATTCAGCATATTCTTTAGAGGTTGTCATTCCTAACGGAAGTGTGATTACGGCACACACTATAATCAATTGCCAACCCCAAAAGTTAATGTTACTTAACTTATCACTCCACATTCTGGTTTTTAACAACCGTTGTAAAGAATAATGAACACCAGTGAAAATTCCATTTCCTACAAAAGCAAAAATTACAGCGTTGGTGTGTAATGGTCTTAGCCTACCAAACGAAATGTATTTAAAGCCTAAGTAGTCATTAAAAAATAGTGGAAATGATAATTGTAATGAAACAATTAGTCCTACCAACATTCCTATAAGTCCCCAAATTATAGTTGCATAAGCAAACTTCCTTACGATTTCATTATCGTATTTAAATTTTTCCAATTCCATTTATTTATTCTTTAAGTTGTTTTCTAAGTTAGTTTCATCATCAAATAGAATTCTAACTGAAGGTGTATAATCATCATCAAATTGACCGTTTTTTGATGCCCATAAAAAAAATGAGAGAAATATAATTGCGATAACGATACTTACGCCTATTAACAAATAAATTACTCCCATTTTAACTTAACCTTAACACTATTTAACTTAACAGTAAAAGTAGTTGAGGCTTAAAATAGAGTATGAAACGGAAATCAGATTTAAAACTGACTTTCATCAGTTTTTGTTTAATTGGAACATCATTGCGAAAATTATAAACGTTAGACCGTAATTTGAAGAAATATTGAACAACCTGAATTCGAGGTCAGAAATCATTGTTAGTTCGAATGATTTTTCGAAGAAAAATTGTATCAAGAACTAATGGTTTGATAGAAAAATGATGTTCTCGATACTAAATTCTTACAGAATTTCACTCGAACTGACATTTTTTCAAAATAGTAAGCCTTACATATAACTCAGACTATCTGAATAAGAGTGAATTCTCTTGATTAAAATTGCTTACGCCCGTAAAATCTAACTAATAAAGTCGCAATTAAAATAACAGAAATAGAGCTTAAAGGCATTAATATAGCAGCAATTAATGGAGATAATTGATTGGTTACTGCAAACGATAATCCTACTAAATTGTAGAGGAGAGAGATGGTATAACTCACCCTTAGAACAGATAAACTATACTTCCCCAATTGAATAAATTTAGGGATTTTAGTAAACATTGAAGCATCTAAAATACCATCACAAGCTGGTGTAAAATTGTAAACATCTTCAGATATAACAATTCCAACATCACTTTGTTTTAAGGCTCCAGCATCGTTTAATCCATCACCAATCATCATTATGGTGCTAGTTCTATTTTTAATGCTTTTAATATAGTTGAGTTTATCAATTGGTTGTTGATTAAAATGAAGTAAATCAGCATCAAAATAATTCAATAAAGTTGTTTTTTCACTTTCATTATCACCCGATAACAAATGTAATCTGTAGCTTTTTTTTAAGGTAGTAATCGTTTTCTCAAATCCTGTTCTATAGCTATTTTCTATTTGATAAAACCCCAAAATTTTTCCTGAAATTTTAATGTAAATACAAGTTGATAAATTGCTATTCTCATTTTCAGCTTCAACCCATTTTTGTGAACCAATGTAAATTGTTTGATTTTCTATTTCTCCAAAAATTCCTTTTCCAGCTACTTCTTTGTAGTTTTCAACCTCTTTAGTTGTTTCAATTTCATTTTTAAGGGATTTATAAAGTGTTCTACTTAAAGGGTGAGAAGAGTTTCTAACGATAGAAAAAATAAGCTGTTTTTGATTGTTATTTAAATCGTTTCCTATAAAACTGATATCAGATTCATGCTGAAAAGTTAAGGTTCCTGTTTTATCAAAAACAATGTCTGTAACCTTACCTAGTTTTTCAATTACGTCAGCATTTTTTAGGTATAATTTGTTTTCGCCAGCAACTCGTAGAGCATTGCCAAAAGTAAAAGGAATTGATAAGGCTATGGCACACGGACAAGCAACAATTAACACTGCTACTAGTACATTAAAAATATGCTCGGGAGCAATAAAACTCCAAACAATACCAGTAATTAGAGCAATTAATAAAACTATTATTATAAAATAATGACTCAGTTTTGAGTTGATATTTTCTAATGTTTTACTGTCTTCTTTTTTGAAGGCGTGCTGATTCCACAATTGAGTTAAATAACTCTGATTTAGCGTTTTAATCACTTCAATTTCAATGTTGTTACCAGATTGTTTTCCTCCAGCAAAAATTTCATTGCCCACTTTTTTAGTCACTAATTTTGATTCTCCTGTTACAAAACTATAATCTATACTTGCATTTCCTTTAATAATTACAGCATCTGTAGGGATAATTTCATCATTCTTAATCATTAACCTATCCCCTATTACTACATCTTTCACAGGCTTTACAATTTCTTTCCCATCTACTAACTGTGTAATTGCTAATGGAAAATAAGATCTGTAATCTCGTTCAAAAGATAGCGCATCATAAGTTTTATCTTGAAACCATTTTCCGATTAATAAAAACAATATAAATCCAGCAAATGAATCCATGTAACCTGGTCCGTTACCTGAAAAAATATCGTAAGCACTTTTAAAGTAAAGCGTTAGTATTCCTAAAGTTATTGGTACATCTAAATTAACTACGCTAGTTTTTATTGCTTTAAAAGCAGAAACCAAATAGTCTTGAGCCGAATAAACCAAAATAGGAACAGAAAAAGCAAAGATTAAGTAAGCAAAAAATGCCCGATAAAATTCTAAAAAAGATGCATCAGGATTTAAGTATTCGGGAAAGCTAAACAACATAATGTTTCCGAAACAAAATAAGGTTAAGCCTAACTTAATGTAGCTTTTTTTGTTTTTGACTTCCTTTTTTTTCTCTGCATCAAACTTTGGAGCATAACCAATTTTATCTACTAAAACAGCCAGTTCTCTTAAACTAATCTCATTAACATTAAAAGAAATTAAGGCTTCTTTTTTTAAGAAGTTAACTTGAGATGAAATAATTCCCTTATTAATTTTATTCAAATTCTCTAACAACCAAATACAGGATACACAATGAATACTTGGCAAAAACAAACGAATAACTCTTGTATCTCCTTCCGAAAAATCAAATAACGGAGTTGCTATTTCTTCAATGTCTAAAAACTTATATTGACCTAAACGCTGTTTTTCTTTTTTAATACCGGGGTTTGATTCAAGTTCATAAAACTTTCCCAAATCATTTTGGTTTAAAATTTCATAAACAGATTTACAGCCATTACAACAAAAGTTCTTCTCTTCCAATTGAATTGAATCATTTTCGCAATCATCACCACAATGGTAACAGGGTATGGCTTCTGTTTTTATCACTTTACAAAATAACGATTGAATGTGATTAAGTAAATATGATTTTAATCAGTTTTGAGTTTTTATATCCCAGCGAAGTTGGTAACTCAAAAAAATCTTGAACTTAAAAGCATAGTCAAGTAGGAAGTCGTCAAGTTTAATTCATTACTTGTAAATAATTTAATTTTTACGTTTTCTATTTTCTTTAAAAATATGTATCTTTGGTTACGTTTTATTTTATATACTTATTTTAACAAGACATGAAATCATTTTTTAAATACATTGCTTTTATCATAATTACTTCTTTTGCTTTTTATTCTTGTAGTAAAACAGAAGAAAAAGAAGGTTGTACTGATTCTACTGCAATTAATTTTAGCAGCTTAGCAGTAATGGATGATGGCTCTTGTGAATATTCAGATTCTTCTTTTACTATTTGGGAGAATGGTGAGGCTGGTTTTTGGGGCGATCCTATAACTGGTGCTTTTGAAGTTAAAAGTTGTCACACAGGTATTACAACAATTTTCTTAAACCCTGACTCTACTTTTATACTACCAGATACAATAATAGACAATGCCGTTACACCTCCTGACACAACAATAACACCTGCCGATACATTAATAACTGGAGACACCTACTTATTAGTAAATAGTAATTCATCAGGGAATTATGAATTAATTATTCAACTGCTAAACAAACAAAATGCAGCTGATTTTAAAAATGGTTATTTAATTTTTAATGCTAAATTACATCCAGATGCTGCTATTAATAACTTTGACGTTATTATTCATGGAAACCAATTAAGTACTGGTGGAATGAATTGTGGTACTTTTTTACAAAGTGACCCTTTTGGAACAAGTTCTTCGGTATTAGACACAAATTCATTTAAAGAGATTAGTATACCGCTTACTAGCTTTACAAATAGGTATATGCAAAATATTGATCTAGTTTTTGGGATAAAAGGAACGAATGCCGCACCAAATACATCTTTAATTATGATTAAAAGCGTTAAATGGGTATCTCGCTTAGAAGAATAAATAAAGTTACTTTGTTGCTTTTTCCATTTCTAATGCTTCACTCATCGAAACTTTTTCACCATCAATGTAGGCTACAATAAAGGAATCTGAATAGCCTTTTTCTGAAATAGCTATTTTGGCCGCTTTAACTTCTTCGTATTTAGCAAAATTACCTGCCACATAACGATAATACACTTTGTCTATTTTCTGGGATGAAATAGGAAAAATCCCATCAAAATGTTCTGGTGGCAACTGACTCTTAAAAAAACCTATCTGAACCTTATAAACCAAACCTTTAGGTGTTTTTACGTTAACCGGTACAGGAATATTTTCGCTATAAAAACCTTTTTTATCCGTAGTAAAAATATCCTTGTTTACAATTTTAAGCATCTCTTCACTTAAATCAGTTTTTACACTAATAAGTCTATCCTCACTATTTTTCATTTTTTCAAAAGACTTCTTTTCTTCAATCTTTAATTGGATAATAGCATTATTTATTTCTTCTAATTCTTTACCCTCACTCTTTTCAGCAGCAGCGTATAGCAATATTAATTCCTCATCAATTTCAACTAATCTTTTACCATACAACTCTTTAATTGTCATATAAGAAAATTCATCGGACTCTAAACGTGTAATTTCTCGCTTACTTTCTTTTATACTTATGGCTGTCACTTCTTTTCCATCTAGAAACATTGAAGCTCTATAAGCATCCGCTAAGGCATTCCCCATTACATAAAGAGATGTTTTAGATAATTCATATATCACATCAATATCGTTGGATTTCCTTATCTGTTCAAAGCTTAAAACTCCTTTCTTTTGATACATTTTTGCATCTAATATTATCGTTTTAGCATATTCACACGTATCAAAAGCTACAAGGAGAGCACTATCAGCATATTCTATCGCAATCTGAGCTGCAACTAGACCTGTGTCTGCATACTGTTTAATATCTCCTACTAAAGTTGAGTAGTAACTCTTTTTTGAATAAAAATAAGCATCCTTGCTATACTGAGCGGAAAGTATAGCATAAGCCTTGGCTTTATTCTCATATTCTTTTACATCTATTTTCTGAGCGTATAAACCATTCACAAACATCAAAAAAAACACGCTATTTTTTAGAAAACGAATCATCCTCCAAAGATACAAACAATGTTTAAGCAAATCCTAAATAATTTAATTCTACACTTTAAATTTGGAAAACCACTAATAATAACGGATATTTGGTGTTAATACTTTTTTGTGCTCAAGATGAACTTTTTAAAGTCTTTTATATTTTTTACCCTACTTATTTTTTGCCTAAGCAATTCTTATGCTCAAGATAATGCTATTTCTACAAAACCTCCTAAAGAAAAAAAGGAGAAAAAAAAGAAAGAAAAAAAAGAAAAGAAAGTGAAAGAGAAAAAGCCTGCTAAAGTGAAAGCAGAAAAAAGCTCTTCTAATGAAAGTAATGAAGATGGAATAGATAAAAATTTCGGGCCTATATTTAATGGGGCATCTATAAGTGCATCTATTGGAATGAACACTTATTTTGGTGATATTGCTGCCTACAACCTTTTTCCACGACCAAGCCAGTTTAATGAACACATTACTAGTGCTTTTAAATTTTCTATTGCTAGAGATATCAAATGGGGCTTAGGTGGAAAATTAAATTTTCAAAGAGGAAGTCTAATTGGAACTAGAAAAACTGGAAAAAACTCTTCTTACAAATCTTTTAGAAACCAATTTTTTGATATCTCATTTCAAGTAAGATATTTATTGAGTGATGCTTTATTTAAAAAGAGCAAAGACGGAAAGTTTAGATTATACACTCATTTTGGTATTGGCTCTATGTGGTATAGAACTCAACTGTTTGACACAAAAACACTAAACACAAAAGATTTTGAAGGTTATATTGAAATTGAAAACACAGAAGGATTAGCTCAAAAAACGTTAAGTGACAAAACAGCAAAAGCTCAAACACTTACTATTCCTTATGGTTTAACTCTTGTTTATAGATACAACCATAAAATTGATATTCACTTAGACTTTACGCAAAGTACTGCATTTACAGATCGTTTAGATGCTTTTGATAGAAGTTGGACCGCTAACGATAAGTATGACTATATCGGTATTGGAGTTACTTATAATTTTAACAGAACTGCAGATGATGCTCCTAAGAAACGAAAAAAGAAAGGAGATCAAATAAATGTTGAAACTAGTGAGATTACACCCTCTACAACTCCTAAGAAAAAAGGTCTTATTGCTAATAAAAAGAAACGAAAGAAAACAGAGGATGATGAACTATTAAACATCAGACTTAAGCTATTTGAAACACAACTTAAGTTGTTTGAAATGCAGTACTTATTAGGAAAATAAATCTTCTCTAAAATCCGAAGTTAATTCCTCCAATAATGGTTGTTTGGTTACCTTGAAATATAAATGGAGTATATGTCGGGTCTCCAGAGACATCACTAACTCTTAATCTCGCAAAAACATATCCGTCATTAATTATTTCATAACGAAGTGCTGCTTCTATCGTTTCGTTTTTCCAAGCAATTGTTTCTAAAAAAGGAAGCCCTTTTACATTTGCGTTCCCAGCTATAAGTTGATAAATATGCGCCTTTCCTTTTCTAGCATTGGTATAAGATAAAGAAGCTTTTAAACCTCTAAAGAGTCGAATACCTCCTTCTATAAATATTTCATCTGCATTTTCTCCTAAATAATGACCCAATCCATACTGATTAGATTCAAAAGTTGTAGATTCTATTTGATGACGGTAGGTCCATGGATTAGTTCGTGTATATTCAGCAATTAAATAAGTATTTCTTATAGGAAAATTATTGAGTTTAAACCCCAATTTAGCACTGAATATATTAGAACTATTTTTAGCATCAAACACCTTTCCAATACTTATTTCATCAATAAATATAGAGGCGTACAAATGCAAGTGTTTAATCTGTCTGGAACTAATATTCATAAACATTTGAGTGTTTTGCCCTAAAGAATTACTTCCTGCACCATTGTTTGTATGATCTACAGATTTATAAAAAAATATTGGAATTAAATATTCTGGTTTCACACCATCATCAGCATAAATAATAGAGTTCCCTACTGAAAAATGAAAGTTTTTAAATGGTTTAAATGTGAACAAATTAGCTGCTAAATTTTTATTCGTAAATATTTGTCTTTGTTGCCCATTTAGAAAAAATGAGCGATTACTATCTATTATTTCTGAAACTAACCACGAGTGTGTATAATTTAACTCAAACCATTTTACTGGTTTTATATTAAAATCGATATACCCGACTGAAGGAGCTTTATTAGAATGAATATTTGCTCCATGGTAATTATCTCCCCAAGTATAATTACCTTTTACAACTCCTATTCTTCCCCATTTCCATGAATAATAAACCCCTCCTAACATCTCACTATAATCACTTCTTCCTCCTGTTGTTCCTTGGTTTAATTTAAAATTACCTCCTTGTTCTATCGTAAGATGATTAGGGGCTGTTACAATCTCTGAAATACCATTATCTCTTAAACTGGCATTAAATCCAAAATGTTCACCAATATAACCATAAAACTCACCACCATTCCATCTATGTGAGTAGCTCCCATTATCATTAGTGGTGTATTTGTATCCTAAAATAGGATTCATAGTAATAGTAAAAAGACTGTCTTTATAGAATAACATATCTTTTCGTTTTTTAAAATCTCCTTTGGGTTTTAATTCCTTATTAAAATCTTGAAAATAAAATGCTAGCTCCTTTTTTTGTCTTTTATTAAGATTTTCTTGATGTTTTTCTACTTCTTCTAATTTATGTGCAATAAACATTCGAGTATACGGTTTTACAGCCGAATTAATTTCAACATATTTCATTTGAGCCATCTCATCTAAAAATTCGTAAACACTAGATGTAATTGGTTGTAAAACAACTTGAGATTGTATAATTGTAAAAGTGAATACACTTATACACATTAGAATTATTTTCTTAATCATGTAGTCTGAGTTTAATTGCTCCTGGCATTATGTACCAATATATTGGTTGAAGCTTTAAAAAAATATTTTATGTCCGTAATAAAAGGGTGCTCTTTGTATGCTTTAATGTACCTCATTTCAGAAGCCATAATCTCCTCTAACGTATTTGGTAAATCTGCATAATATGGAGGTACGAGTCCGGGTTTAACTTCTTTTCGCTTGTCCTTTAACTCTTTGGTGTATAAATTTAAATACTGAGTACTTAATGGGCGTACTCCAACGAATTTAAGCTGCCCTTTACACAAGTTAATTAGCATTGGTAATTCATCTATCCAAAGTCTTCGTAAAAATTTCCCCCAAGTGGTTACTCTAAAATCATTTTTAAATTTACCACCTGCTTGTAAAGCATTTATTTTATAAATGTATTCTTGTAAATATTCCGAGTAAGGATGCATTGTTCTAATCTTATAAACATTTATCAATTTCCCATACTTTCCTACTCTACTCATTTTAAATAGAATACTAAACCGTGGTTCTTTAACGCTCCCAACAGATTTGTTTTTTTTAACTACAAAATAATTAACATTATCAATTTCACATTCATCAATTATTTCAAACCCACAATAAACCAGACGACCTAGTGCTTCAGCTTTAGATAATACTTGATTTCTTCCTGCTGTAATAAAAAAGTAGAACCATTTTGTAATCCATAATTTTGAAAAAACCCGTTTAAATATGAAATCAAATAAATAATAGATTTGAGCAATCCCTATTGGGTATTTTTTATAAATCCTTTTTCTACGTTCTACTTTTGTTTCAACACACCCAATAAAAATGCCATTATCTTCTAATTTTTCATTAACGACTTTAAAAAACTCATTCATTTTTTTGATGTCGTTAATTTTATTCAAATTAACAATGCCTGCTTTTTTACCTGAAATTTTTAGAATATTAAAGATTGTAGTTGTCTTAACTACCTCCAAATTATTCTCTGTAACCTTAAGAAATTTTGAAATATAGTTATACGCTTCCTCTCCCTGCTCCTCTATAATTATCTCTTTATTCATTCTATCTTAAAGGTATTTATTTTTCTTGTTTTCAATAAAATAATTCATCCAAAACTGAGCAACATCCTCACATTCACTCAACATCTTTATCTTTCTTTCCTTAAACAATTCTGTCAATAATTCATTTTCAACAAATTCAGCAGTCTTTGCATAAAGTTTATCAATTTCCTTTGTAGAAATTCCAACTGTTAATTGATACTTATGTTCTAACTCTTCTAGGTAACCTAATTTCCCTACAAAATCATTAAAGCGAATTGATGGCGTACCAAGAACAGCAGCCTCTGCGGCCATTGTTTGACTATCTCCAATGTATAATTCTGCAAAATACAAAGCATGATGCATATTTTTGGGGTTAATTTTTATACGGTACGATTCTAATTCGGGTTCAAGTTTTCGCTCTGAAGTAATATAAACTCGACCAAATGGTTTTAATCGATGGATGAGTTTCTTCGCTATAGTTCTATCAATTCCTTTTTTTCCATCATCATGATGAGCTGTCAGTTCTGCAAACCTTAATATAAAATACTTCTCGCCATCTTTAACTAAGTCTTTCACTTTAGATTTATCTGGCGTAAAATAATTAGGGTGTAAGTAGGCTAATTCATGATACCCATTGTATCCAACCTTTTTAGCGTTGTATGGAGAAATATCGCAACAATTGGGTGACATGACCGCTGAGGCATATTTAAATCCAAATTTTGCTAAAAAGGGAACTTCCTTAGCATCATCTTCATTTAAAATAACCGAAGGAATTCCTAATAATTTCCCAATATGTGCAATTACAATATCCGTTCCTATCAGCATTTTAGGCTTATACTTTAATGCTAATCGATACAAAATAAATTCTCTTTTAACAACAGTTTTAATTAACGACCATTTACTTTGACCTTTCTTTGGCTTTAGATAAATGATATCATAAGGTAAACCTTCCAATAAATCAAACAACACATCTTTACCTCTTGCTACTAAAACAATACGATATCCTTTCTCCGAAAGTTTTTTAATTACTACCGAAACATTATGGTAATGAGCAGGATGACCTAAATAAAATAAAAATGTATCTGCCTTCTGTTTCATACTTAAACAATAGTAGTAAAAATGATATCAAAAACTTAGAGATATACCCTAAAGTAATAAACTCCACTTGTTTAAAAACTTTTAGAAAGTGTGAGTTTGGCATTTTTAAATGTAACCACTCTTAAGCCTCTTCTATGAAAATTTTCACCCTGTTCTTTTGATGGAGCTCTATGATAACTTTCTTGATAGGGAGATTGAATACTTTCTAAACTTTGCGAACTCAATTTATCTAACGTTTCTACCAAGCCTTCTGACATAATTTTTTTGGTATGATACGCAATTGCATATTGAGTTGCATTTTTTGGCATTGGAATTTCTTTTTGCCAAACAATTTCTCCTGCATCTAATTTCTCTACCATCGTATGAATAGTAGTTCCAATTTCTGTGTCTCCATTAAACAACATCCACCAACTACCAAAAACACCTCTATGTCTTGGCAACAAGGTTCCGTGTGCATTTAAACACACCTTTCTAGGTAAACTCAATAAATCTTTACCAAACAATTGTGGCGGAGAAATAGACAAAATAACATCAATATCTAACCCCCTCAGTTGCGTTAAATAAAATGGAAAATTAATATCGTCTGTTTCTATTTCTTTAATTGAATTTTTAGCATAGATATGTTTTACGGAATAAGGATTATCAACGCCCAATTTTGCTAAAATCTTGTAAACGATTTTACAGTAAACAAAAAAACAAGTGGTTATAAATAACTCCCAATAGGTATAAATTTGAGTTCGTTCCAACAACCAATCTTTCATCGTTTTATTTTTACGATGAGGCTGCAAACGTGTAGCACCAACTATTTCAAAATTATCATTTTGGTGTGCTACCAAATACCGAATTACTTTAGGAATGTAAAATGGCTCTTCTTGCGATACTATAAATACGTTGAGTTTTTTCACTTAACAAATATGGCTTTTTTAATACTATTTTTAATATTCTGCATCACTAACTCTTGCCACCATTCTAGCCCATTATTTGACCAACGTTGAGGATGAATGTTTTGCATTATTTTATTTGGCAACTTTCCGTTCTCAAAAGCCACTATCAATTCATCTGTAGTATGAAATGACAAATCGAATTTCGAATCCACTTTATCTCGAACACTAACTTTATTTCCATCCCACTTCCTACCAGTATCGGTAATGTAAAACACTTTATTAAAATCAATGTCAAAATATGGTTCTGCTATTAAATCATAATCTTTATAGCTGTATTTATCCCATAATTTACGGTTATCGTGTTTTGAAAGAGGGCTTCCATGCATACAAACTGTTTTAACAGGATAAAATGCCCTAAGCTTGTTTAACCATTTTTCAAAATGAATAATGGCTTTTTCATAATCACCCTTACGAATGGTTAAGTCTTCATAATGATAACCAATTTCATGTCCTAAAGCTGCTATTTGTTGAATGACATCAATATCAAAACTTTCTGGTACTGCTCTAAAATAATACGTTCCTTTTACTCCCAGTCTATTTTGAAGCTGAGCTGTTCTCAATGAGTTCTGTGGTTTTTTATCTACATCATGTCTTAAAATTAAAACCTTATCAAAATCATTTTTCAAAAAATCTTGATACGACACTAATTGATAGCCGCTCTTAATAGCCGATTTTAGAAACATCTCGTATTTATCTAAGGTAAAATCTTTAATCATTTTGAGCATTTTTTAACTCCGTTAAAGCCAACATCATCCATGCCTGACTCCAACGCATAAAAGGAGTTTTAATGGTATACATTGGATATTTTTTATAATAAAAATATCCTTTTTTGCTTTGCATATTTTCTGCAGTCCATTGCGCAATAATAGTTGCAAAAGGAGCATATTCTTTTGATAAATAAGCCAATCGTGTTAAAGATATTATTCCTTGTGCTTGATTATGAATTTCAACGGGGTATTCATTAGGCACTCTAAATATTGATTGTCCGCTTTCTTTAAATTGATTATGAAAGTAATACTCCGCTCCAATTTTCAATGCGTTTAAATAAGCCTCATTTTCACCACAGTATTTTATTACATAATGGATAGAATCCATTACATATCCTTGATGAAAATCTATTTGAGTACGTTCTTTTCCTGTTTTTAAATTAATACTATAATTCCATAAACCCGATTCCTTTTGATAAGCTATTGTGAAATCAGTCATTTTACAAGCTAACTCTTTATACCTACTCTCTTTTGTAATATAATAGAGGCGAGCAAACAATTCTGCTCCCAACATGTTAGCATTATAGCAACAGTCTACTGTTTTTGTACTGTAACTTACGCAATAGCCTTTATCCGTTTTGGTCCACGCTAATTTATTCTCTGTAAAATCACCAATACTCTTTAACACCTCTAAAGCTTTAGGATTTTGAGTGGCTTGGTAATATTCAAATAAACCTTTCGCAATAAATCCACTGACAACAATAGTTGGCGAAAATTTCTCTAGAAACTTTACGGGACTTGCCCAATCAAAATTATATCCCCAACAATACTCCTCATATTCTTTGGTTCTGTTCTCCACCAACCAATTAAAAAAGAAGTTCATTTTTTTTAATGTTGCTTCATTTTTATGTTGCTGATAATCTAATGAATAAGCATGTAAAAACAACCCAATTGCCTTAGGGTTATACGCCTTTTTAATTCCTAAAAGACCTCTAATATTAAAAGGATTTCTTTTTTGAAATTGTATCGCCAAAACTGGCCCCCATTTACCCAACCAATGAAATGGTATAGGCGAATTTAAGGTATCATAGGGATCGTATCCTTTAAATTTTTCAGATTCGATATACGTCTGAAGTCGATTTCGTGCATCTTTAAGTTCCACTATGCTCCAGTAATTTTTTCGATAACTTCAAATGTAGCTTTGCTAGAATTGTAACAATCAGCAAATGAAACTGGCAATTGTTTGCCTTCTTTTATTGCTAACAAAAACTCAGCTATTTCGGTAGAATGACCTTTATCTTGAGATCCATTCTTAATTGTTTTCTTTCCTTTCCCGATGATGTCCATTGTTTTATAATCATCTAAAACAATAGATTTCCCGCCACAAAAAACTTCTAAATATTCTTTATTTAAGGCTTTACTTCCATTAGAAAAATAAGAAATACTAGCAACACTCCCGTTTTCGAAAGCTAAACTAATACTTACGGTATCCAATAAATTATTGGCAGCCTTTAATGCATTGGCTTCTACCTTAGTTATTGGTGAATCTGCAATAAAAGCACATAAATCTATAAAGTGACACGCTTCCCCAATAATTCTACCGCCACCAACTTTAGGGTCTTGTGTCCAATGATCAGCCGGTAGTTTCCCTGCATTAATTCTATAATTAATGGCTTTCGGTAAGCTATCGTTTAATTCCTTTTTTAATGCAACAACGAGTGGCGCAAATCGCCTGTTAAACCCTACCATTACTTGAGCTGAACTTTTACTTTCTGCTGCTGCAATTTCTTCTAATTCTTCTTTGGTTAAAGAAAGTGGCTTTTCTACAAACACATTCTTATTGGCTTGCAGTGCTTTAATTACATAATTAGCATGTAAATTATGAGGTGTAGCTATAAAAATAGTATTGATTTTATCGTCATTAATTACCTCATCTGCATTTCCTGTACAACCATCAAAACCAAATTTATCTGCTGCATTTCTAGCAGTTGTTGCTCTTGCTGTAGCTACATTAATAAGGTTTTCATTTTTTAAATTAGGGAGTAAAAAGTTTTGCGCAAATGATCCTGCTCCAATAAAACCAATGTTTACATCAGTAGCATTGTAGCTTTTATTATTGATTTGAATCGTTCTTTTTAATTCTTTTGTAGTATCATATGCTAATACAATACCGCACAAATGTTCTGATCTATCTACTATTAATTGATATGCATCTTTTGCATTATCAAAATTAAACTGATGAGAAATTAAATGCTCTAAATCCAATTGACCTTGTTCTATTAAGCGAACAAAAGCCTCCATATTTCTGTTCTCCGTCCAACGCACATAACCTATCGGATAATCATGCCCTTTTTGCTCATAATCATTATCATAACGACCGGGACCATAAGAGGAAGACATTCTTAAGTCTAATTCTTTTTTGAAATAATGTTTTCTATCAAAACCTGTAGGAACAGCTCCAACGATAACCACTTTGGCTTTTTTTCGAGCTATTTCTCCAGCAAAATTAACAGGCTCTAAAGATGATGTGCCTGCAGTAATAATAACAGCATCTGCTCCGTAACCGTTTGTAATTTGTTCAATCACATTTCCAATCGCATCATCATTACTATTAAACGCATTTTTAAAACCATTTTTTTTAGCTAAATCTACTTGGTTTTGATCTATATCGGTAGCAATCACATTAATTCCTGAGGCTCTTAATAACTGAGCTGTTAACTGCCCAACTATTCCTAAACCAATTACCACACAGTTTTCGCCTAAGGTTAATTCTGCTTGCCGAACTCCTTGTAAAGCAATGGCGCCTATAGTAGCAAAAGCAGCACTTTTAACTATTTCTGGTTGGTTTATTTTAACACATAAGTTTTTAGGAACAACCACCACTTCTGAATGATTTGCTGTTTGTCCTCCGCATGCTACAAAATCACCCGCTTTTAAATGTTTAATATCATCTGCAACTTCTATCACTTCTCCAGCACAGCTATACCCTAAAGGATTTGGCGATTCTAATTTATTCATCACCATTTTGTAAGTTTTCATTACTCCATGCGTTTTAGCTGCAGTAATTACTTTTTTAACTTCTTCTTGGCGTGATCTTGCTTTTCCAATATAACTTAAACGGGCATCTTTAACTGTTTTACCTTCTGTACCTGCGCTAATTACCGAATAATGATTCCTTACCATTACTTGTCCTTTTCCTAAAGCAGGGAAAGGGACTTCTAGTAATTGCATGTGTCCATCTTTTAAATTCTGAGTAAGTTGTTCCATTGTTTAGTAAGCAGTATTAAGTAATTCGTTAATTGGTCTATTTTTTTGTGAAATTATACAATTTCAATGCTTCATTGAGCATTCAACATTCAAATTTTATCATTACAATATGTACATTTTATACCATTCTTGAAAAGAAATTAAGGCATATATCAATGCCGAATTATCTTCTCTTCCTGATAAATGATTTTGAATAATTCGTTCTATGTCTTTCATAGAAAAACCATCAATCGTAGAAAGTAATTCTCTGTCCAGCAATTCATTTATTTTTTCTTCTGAGCTAAAAATACTTCGCAAAGGCATTCCAAAACCTGCCTTACGTCTTTTAGTAACGTAATCTGGCAAATCATTTTTAAAGGCTTCCTTCAAAACAGTCTTTGTTACTCCAGTATTACTCAATTTATATTTTCTTGGAATTGCATGGGCAAATTCTATAATTCTATGATCTAAAAAAGGAACTCTACCTTCTACTCCATTTGCCATGGTCATTCTATCTAAATAAGATAGATTTTTATGTAAAAAATTTTCGTGCTCAAATGTTTTAAAGCAATCATATGGGTTCTTTCCTTTTGGGAAATAACTTTCTAAAATCTGTTTAGCGCTATTCTCCTTTCCTTTAAATACGGACAATGAATTCTCATAATCTCCCACAATGGTATATAAGCCATATTTAAAGTTAGGGTAACTATAATATTTTCCTAGCTTATGTAAATATCGCCTAAATGCTTTAAATTTCCCATTGCCTTGGTCTATTGCGTAAAGTCGTTTTGCTATAAATTTAGAGAATGGAATTTTACTCAACCAACTATCCAACAAGGTCATTTGATGACCTGCATAACCCAAAAACAGTTCATCAGCACCCATTCCACTTAAAATTACTTTAGATTGTTTTGCTGCTGCCTTCGTAATTAAAAATGAAGGGATCTGTGAGCCATCTGCGATTAAATCATCACCGTATTTAATGGTGTTTCTTATCTGCTCCAAATTAGTATTATCACTTCCTATTGGAATCTCTGTCATATTAATACTCCAATCTTCCGCTAATTTTTTGGCATATTGATAATCTGAAGTAGTTCCTTCTTTTTTAAGATCCTTTGCTTCCTTACTCGCGCAATAGTGAACTATTTCTGGCTTGTCTTTTAAAAATGATGCAATAATGGAAGAATCTAATCCACCCGATAAAAAAGTTCCTACAGGCACATCTGCTATCAATCTTTTTTGAGTCGCATCTTTTAATAAATAGTTAATTTCTTTTTGAGCCTCTTTAAAGCTCAGCTTAGCATATTTAGTAGATTTATTGGGATCCCAATAGCGTTTAATTTCAACAGTTGAATCATTTAAATCATAGGTTAAAAAGTGAGCTGGTTGTAAGCGGTTTATGTTTTTAAATAAGGTTTCATTACCTGGAGAGTACTTAAACACAAAGTATTTCTGTAAATTCTCGACAGCCAACTCTGCTTTAATTCCTCCTTTTAAAATGGATTTAATTTCTGACCCAAAAATGAGTTCGTTATTTTGATGAGCATAATAAAGAGGTTTAACTCCTGCTCTATCTCTTATTAAGAACAATTTATTTTCGTTTTCATCTAAAATAGCAATGGAAAAATCACCATTTAACAATTCTAAAAATGCCTATCCTTTTTGCTGGTAGAGTTTTAAAATTACCTCTGTATCCGTTTCTGATTTAAAATTTTCGTTTTTTAAATACGCTGCTTTTAGCTCAGGAAAGTTGTAGATCTCTCCATTATACACCAAATGGATTTTTTTATCCTCAGATACAAAGGGTTGGTTTCCCTTTTCTGATAAATCGAGGATACTTAAGCGTGAATGTCCTAAGCCAATGTGTTGGTTATTAATTACGGTTTCATATTCACCAAAAGCATCGGGACCCCGATGTTGCAGGCTGCTTACCATTTTTGTTAATGGTAATTTATCATTCGCTATATATCCTGTTATTCCACACACGAAAGCAAAGGTAAAAGAATATTAACTTTTTCCTTAAAAAATAGAGCTCCAAATATAACTACCATTACAAAGTTGTGATAGAATGACAATGGAAGAGTGAAAATAATTACCAATAGAATCAATATATATAATTACACCTATACAGCTATTACATTCAAAAGCTTCTACAAACCTTATAAAAAGAAGTAATATCGCTTTTTTTAATTTTTTTTGATGAAATAATACGAATAAGTGCACTGGTGTTCTTTATTCGGTTGTTGTGTTTAATGATGTAGCTGGCAAACACGCAAAGCAAAAAAGTACTTCGTACACATTTGCTTTTTTGCCACCACATCTAAAAAAGCAATATTTATGAAACATAAAAAGAGCCTTAGTTTTATAGATAAAATTAAGTAAAATTCATAATAAAAAAATATTTAACCTACCCATACTATTTGTTAGTCGGTAAATTTTATATGTTTATCGAAAAATAATTTTAAATACGCAACTAATTAAGTAAATTCACGTATTGCGATGTGAGTATATATACTCACATCATATTGCAAAGTTTTTAAAAAATTAGTTGAAAATGATAAAATTGTATCTGTTTTTTAGTGTTTTCTTTATTCTAGGAAATGTTTTTTCTCAAACTGGTCCAGGAGGA
>JAESTF010000216.1 GCA_016763795.1 Flavobacteriales bacterium | reverse complement strand
TTCTGACTTCTGACTTCTGACTTCTGACTTCTGACTTCTGACTTCTGACTTCTGACTTCTGACTTCTGACTTCTGACTTCTGACTTCTGACTTCTGACTTCTGATTATTCATTAATTGTTTTTAAAATAGATTCCCATAATAAATCTCCAGTTTTTTGCCAGCTAAATTTTTTGGCTTGGATTTTACTTTTTTCTGATAATTCAGTTCTTAAATTATTATCAGAAGAAATTTTAAGCATTGCATTTGAAATTTCATCTATCGAAAAAGGATCAATTAAAATGCCAGCATTCTCAACTACTTCTGGCATAGAAGTTATATTTGAAGTGATTACAGGAACACCACAACTCATCGCTTCGACTAAAGGAATTCCAAAACCTTCAAAAATAGGTACGTATGTTAATGCATGGGCTGCAGCGGTAATTTTATATAAATCGTTATCACTAACTCTTCCTGTAAAAATTACATCACTCTTAAATTTTAGTTGATTAAAAGTACTTTCTATCTCTTTAGTCCACCACATCTTTCTACCAACAATTACCAATTTAAAATCGGAATTGGATTGTGATTTAAATTGGTCAAAAGCTTTAAAGAGGTTTACTAAATTTTTGCGAGGGTGTAATGTTCCTATAAACAAAAAGAAAGGACTAGAGTCACTATACTTATTTTGAATAGTTGTTATTTCATTTTTGGGTATAGGCTTAAAATTTTCATTAGGACCATTATAAACTACATCAATTTTTGAAGAATCAATTTTGTAGGTTTTTTTAATGTCATTTTTAGAGAACTCTGAAACTGTTGCAATTCGAGTTGACTTTTTAGCAAATTTCGGGAAGTTTTTACAGTAATAGTTCCTAATTAATTTAGGTAAGTGTTGAGGGTGATGTTCAAAGTTTAAGTCGTGAATTACACTTAATGTTCTAGCATCTATATTAAAAGGAATCATTCCATTTGTTCCTATAAAGATATCAGGTTTAATTTTTTTTAAGCATTTTTTTAAAGAGAACTGATACCAGATTTTGTATAAAAAAGGGTGTCGAGCTTGTGGACCGATAACTTCTGCGGTTACATTTTTTTTAAAAATAAAATCAGGATGAGGTTCTCTATCAAAAATAAAAATAAAATCTATACTTGGATTGTTTGTAACAATGTGCTTAAAAGCTCCCTGCGTGAATTGACCTAAGCCATCCATTTTGTCTTTTAAAAGTAATCTGGTATCTACTGCAATTTTCAAAAAAGCTAATTTTTATGCGAATGTAATAATATTGAATTAGATAAGTTATTTTTGTTCGAAATCAAATACACTTTAGTGCAAAAAAAATTCATAACCAATTTAGCTTTACTATTATTTCTTAATTTCTTAATTAAGCCGTTTTGGATTTTTGGTATAGATAGGACAGTTCAAGTAGAAATGGTTTCAGCAGAAGAATATGGGGTTTACTTTGCGTTGTTCAATTTTTCTATGCTGTTTAATATTTTGTTGGATTTTGGAATTACCAATTTTAACAATAAAAATATAGCACAACATAAACAATTACTTACAAAATACCTTTCGGGAATAGTGGTATTTAAATTCTTGTTAGCTGTAGCTTATTTTATAGTAACCTTTATTGCAGGTTATATAATTGGTTATGATTCGGATAGATTTTATATGCTATTGTTTTTATCAGTTAACCAGTTTTTAATTTCATTTATTCAATATTTAAGGTCAAATATAGCTGGTTTACAACTATTCGCCTTAGATAGTTTATTGTCAGTATTAGATAAAACATTAATGATAGGGTTTTGTGCGGTATTGATTTGGGGGAATGTTTTTGAAGCTCAATTTAAATTAATGCACTTTGTTTATGCGCAAACATTAGCCTATGCTATTACCTTGTTAATTGTATTTGTAGTTGTTCTTTCTAAATCGGAACAGTTTAAATTTAAGTTTAACAAACCATTCTCTATTTTAATTTTAAAACAAACTTACCCTTATGCTTTATTGGTTTTAACTATGATGTTTTATTATAGAATAGATGCCATTATGTTGGATATGATGTTAGATGATGGAGCAAAACAAGCGGCAATTTATGCTCAGGCTTATCGTTTAATGGATGCAGCAAGCCAAATAGGAGTTTTATTTGCAACACTTTTATTACCAATGTTTACCAATATGATTAAAAACAAAGAACGATTGGACGAATTGGTGAAACTTTCATTTGGATTAATTTTTTTGCCAGCAATTGCTCTAGCAATATTTTCTTTTACCTTTTCTAATGAAATAGTGGAGTTGCTTTGTAAAGCAAATATTGATGAATCTGCAAATGTACTAAGTGTTTTGATGTTTTGTTTTGTTGCGATAGCTTCAACTTACATTTTTGGAACATTACTAACAGCTAACGGTAATTTAAAAATACTTAATAAATTAGCAATAGGAGGAATGTTGTTGAACTTAACATTAAATTTTGTGTTAATACCAATTTACAAAGCTGAAGGTTCTGCAATAGCAAGTTTGGTTACTCAAGGTCTAATTGTTGTTTTGCAAATTATCATTGTCCGAAAAGTATTTGATTTTAAGATTAATTATAGGTTTATAGGAACAATTGGACTGTATGTTTTACTACTTATAACCTTAGTTTATGTAGTGGAAAATTATATTACAGGGTTCTTTATCCAATTTATTTTATTCTTGTTTATTTCATTAGGGTTAGGACTTTTATTACGAGTTATTGACTTGAAAAAAATGTTTCAAATCCTTATGAATAAAGAATTGTAAACAATTTCAATAAAAATAGGTATTTTTACCATTCTCAAAAAAAATAGGGCTAACTAACCTTTAACACAGAGTATACTAATAGAATGACAACTTATAACGAAAATAACGCTGATTTAAATTCGGAAAATTTGGTAGTATTTTTTTATAAGTGGAGAAAACCATTACTCATACTCTCTCTGTTAGCTATCATTATTTCTACGGCTACAGCATTTTTAGTAAAAGAGAAATATTCATCTTCAGTTATTCTTTATCCTACAGTTACAAGTTCTATTTCAAAAGCATTAATTGCAGAAAATTACAATGGAAAAGATGATATTTTAAAATTTGGAGAAAAGGAAGAAGCAGAACAGATGCTTCAAATTTTAAACTCTGATGATATTAGAAATCGGATTATAGAGAAATATAATTTGATGAACCATTATGGTATTGATGAGAGTGATAATTATCCAAGAACAAAACTTGAAAACATTTATGAGTCAAACATAACTGTAGATATGACTCGTTTTATGGCAGTAGAAATTGAAGTGTTAGATTATAATCCTGATACTGCAGCTTTAATTGCAAATGATATTGCAGCATTACTAGATACCGTTAAAAATAGGATGCGTAGAGAAATTGCAGTTGAAGCCTTTGCGATTGTTGCAAATAGATACAACGATCAAAAAAACTATGTTCAAGCTCTTGAAGATTCGTTAACAAGTCTCAGAAGACTTGGTGTTATTGATTATGAGTCGCAAGCAGAAAGGATTACTGAACAGCTTTCTATTGCTATATTACAAGGAAAATCTAATGCTGTTAGAGCTTTGGAAGGAAAATTAGTAGTGTTGGTTGAATATGGAGGAGCTTATGTTTCTATTCGTGATCAATTAGAATATGAAAAAAAGCAATTAACGTTTATACACTCTAAGTATGAAGAAGCAAAAATAGATGCTGAAAGTAATTTACAGCATAAGTTTATTGTAAATCATGCTTACAAAGCCGAGAAAAGTAGTTATCCTTTAAAGTGGTTAATTGTTTTAGTTTCTACAGTAGCAACTTTTTTAATTACACTTATGGCTTTATTGTTTGTAGAAAGCTTTAAAAATGCAAAAAACAAATTAAAATGATGGATTTAAAAAGTATGAATACTGGTTTATTCAAGTTAGTAATTAAAAATTATAAGTTATTAGCTATTGTTGGAGTTATAGCAATTGTTTTGTCGGCTGTATTTTCTTCTCCAGCATTTATTGCTCCTAAATATAAATCAACGGCAATAGTTTATCCTTCAAATTTGGGCGAATATTCGGAGGAAAGTCCAATAGAACAAATGATGCAATGGTTTGATTCTAGAAAAATTAAAGACAGAGTTATTGAAGAAAATGATTTAGCGGAGCATTACGAAATTGATAAAGAGGGGGAATTGTATTCGTACTATATGTTAGAAGAGTATAATGAAAATATTACTGTTGCAGAAACGAAATACGAGTCTGCGGAAATAAATGTTTTGGATACTGACCCTGAAATGGCAGCGAAGATTGCTAATTCTATTTTGAATAATTTTAATGAAGTTGTTAGAGAGGTGCATAAAAATAGAGCATTAGAAGACTTAAACACACAAAAAGAGAAGTTGAGGGTTGTTAAATATGAAATAGACTCTGTTTCAAAAGTATTGCAAAATTTGAGAGAAAATTTTGGTCTAATTGACTATTCTACGCAGGCTAGAGAAGTAACTCGGGGTTATTTAAAAACGATAGAAGGAGCAAATAAGTCGAATATTAATATTAAAGAAATTTTAAAGTTAAAAGATAATATCGAAAAGAAAGGTGGTGATTTTATTTTGTACAATACCAATATTTATGATTTACTCAAAGAGTTTGCTAAAATTCACATTGACTATAATTATGTGTTGAGTAGATATACTAGAATAATGACCTATACGAATGTTGTTAGTGAACCTCAGGTGCCGGTTAAAAAAGTTTACCCTGTTAGATGGATAATTGTACTGCTATCTGCATTTGGTGCAGTTGCATTTACTTTTGTTTTATTGTTGTTTGCAGCTCAACCAAAAAGTAAGTAATAAGGTGTTAAAAGCACTAAAAACATATTGGATTTATATTTTTAGTTTCATTTTTATTGGTCTAAATAGTTACTTAGTAATACAAGAGTTTTATTATTTAGCACTATTACCTTGTACTCTCGCATTAGTTTTTATGGCTTTTTTCAAGTTCGATAAGCTAATGTGGTTTATCGTTTTCGCAACCCCATTATCAATAAATTTAGAAGAATTAGATGTTGGAGGAATAGGAATGTATATTCCTACAGAACCTTTAATGTTTGGAGTTATGATACTTTTCTTTTTTAAATTAATGCATGAAAAGAGGTTTGATTCTAACATTATAAAACATCCTATTACGCTTGCTATTTTAATTAACATTGTTTGGATAGCAATAACATCTTTAACATCAGAAATGCCAATTGTTTCTTTAAAATTTTTATTGGCTAGAGTTTGGTTTGTGGTGTGTTTTTATTTTATTGCAACACAGTTATTTATTGTTAAAGATAATTATAAGAAATTTATTTGGGCATATGTTATTGGATTAACAGGAGTAATATTTTATGCTGTAATTCATCTGTCAACGTATAATTTTGACCACAAACCTGCTCATTGGGTAATGAACCCATTTTATAAAGATCACACTTCGTATGGCGCTTTATTGGCAATGTATTTTCCAATGCTGTTTATATTTTTTCACAAAAGAAATAGACCAACTATCCGAATAATAGCGATGCTGTTAATAGTTGTTTTTACTGTAGGAATAATTTTATCATATACTAGAGCTGCATGGATAAGTTTATTGGGGGCTTTGGTGCTCTATTTGATATATAAGTATAAAATTAAGTTTAGAACCTTACTTGTTCTTGGAGTGAGTTGTACTATAGCTCTTGCTTTTAGTTGGAACTCTTTGGTTATTATTATGGAAAAAAATAGTCAAGAGTCATCGGATAAATTGTCAGAACATGTTGAGTCAATTTCTAATGTATCTTCGGATGCTTCGAATCTTGAACGATTAAATAGATGGAGTTCTGCTTGGAGAATGTTTCAAGAAAGACCATTTTTTGGTTGGGGACCTGGAACATATATGTTTCAGTACGCGCCATTTCAAATGTCGGATGAGCAAACAATTATTAGTACAAATAGTGGTAATATGGGAAATGCACACAGTGAATATATTGGCCCTCTGGCTGAATCAGGCTTGCTAGGAATGTTAACCTTTTTGCTAATAGTAATTGTCGTTTTTACAAAAGGATCTGCGTTATACCATAAATTGCCTAAAGGAGAGTTGAAAACAGTTGTTCTGTTCTGTTTGTTAAGTTTGTTTACATACGTAACACATGGTCTTTTAAACAACTATTTAGATACGGATAAAGCGTCTGTTCCATTCTGGGGGTTTATTGCATTAATTGTAGCAATAGATGTTTATCATAGCCAGAAGCTACTTAAGTCTAAGGCAGAGTAAGGCAATATCATCTTTATATTCAATTTCCTTTTTAAAATCATCTAGCTTAGAGATAATGGCATTAATAATTTGTTGAGTTGATTTTTCTTTATTTAAGAGGATTGATTTTTCAAGATTATCTAATTCAAATTCTTCATTTTTTGAGTTAGGTTGTTCAACTACACCATCGGTAAAACAGGTTAAAAGAGAATCCTTTGCAATGGTAATATTTTTTTCTGTTACAGAAGGAAGATTCTCAAACATACCTAAAATAGTGCAGCCATCAGATAATGACTTAAATTGGTGTCCTACTAAAAGCAAAGGAGGGTTGTGTCCTGCATTGATGTATTGTAAATTTCTTGTCTGTAAATTATATTTACCTATAAAAGCAGTAATAAATTTTTCTCGGTTGGCGTTGGCTAAAATGTTTTTATTTAGCTCAATAACCAATTCTGATAAAGAGGATGTCCTTTTAATTAAAGCTCTTAAACTTGCCTGGAAGTTTGACATTAATAGTGCTGCAGGAACTCCTTTACCAGAAACATCAGCAATACAAAATGCAATTTCATCTCTGTTCAGTTCAATAAAATCATAATAATCTCCCCCAACTAATTGATGTGGGCTATACTGTGCAGAAACTTCTATTTCACTGTTGTTGGGTAGGTTTTTTGGAAAAAGCATGGTTTGCATTTCAGAGGCTAATTCCATTTCTTTTTTTATCGCAATCTGTTTTAAATTTTCTTTATATAACCTTTTGTTCTCTACAGCAACAATAATGATATTGGTAAGAGTTTGTATAAATGTTAAGTGTTTTATAATTGGACTAACTTCAATTTTTTCACCATCAAAATCACCCAATAATAAGTAAGCTAAAGGTTCTGATTTATGAAAAACAGGAACAATTACATCAAAAGGGTCAAGATTCTTATTTGAGTTAGAACTCAATACCTTAATTTCATTTATCCCTAACAAGTCATCGTTTACATTAATTAACTCACAGGTTGTTCCAATGCATAACTCTTGCGTCCATTCCATTCCAGAATTACTGTATAGCACTAATTTTCCAATTTTTAACTCTTCAATTAAAACATTTTTGTAGATTTCAGTTAACTCGGTTTTTGATAAATTGTTATTTATCCCCTTAGTAACTTGAAGTAGTGTATCTAATTTTAACTTACCAAGTTCTAATCTCTTTTTTATATTTTTTGATTGTTTACTCATTAACTATAAAATCTTTTCTAAGGTAAAATGTTTTTTATGAAAGACAAATTATTTGAAATAAAAAAACCGACTTAAATGGTTAAGGCGGTTTAGCTTCGTATTTAAGAATTTTTTTATCCTCCGATGCTAAATAATATTCCTGCACTAAAAACTAAGCCATCAACATCTCCAATCATATATTTTCCTTCACCAAACAGGTTCATATTATCATTTAATGGGTATTTTATACCACCACCTATATTTAATTGTATTTCGGAGTTAGAGAATCCATTAGTTGAAGACCTGTAAAAGTTAACGCCAGCTAAAGGGTAAAATCTAAAACTACCTTCGTCTCCAAATAAATAGTGAAAATCTGCATTTATATCAAAAGCAGTATATCCGTCTACAAAATAATAATTAAAACTAGGACTAATTTCCATTGTTTCATTTAAACCAAATCCAGCTTTTAAATTTAAACCAAAATCGGAACCTCCTTTATGGTTAAAAAAAGTAAGGCCACCACCAACGCTTGTTTGAGCATTTGAATTTTGAGCAAAAGTAATTATCATTAATAAGGCTCCAATTGTTTTCATTAAGTTTTTCATATAAATATAGTTTTAATGTTTAGACTAATAGTAAATATAAAAGTCACATTATATTTATTTTAAACTTTAACTCTTTCGGAGTAATCTCCAGATGCTGTACTAATTTTAATGTGGTCACCTTCATTAATAAATAAAGGAACTCTTACTTCAGCGCCAGTTTCAACTGTTGCAGGTTTAAAAGCATTTGTCGCTGTATTTCCTTTTTCTCCTGGTTCCGTATAGGTAATTTCTAACACAATAGAAGCTGGTAACTCACAGATTAAAGCTGCTTCATTATCTGCATCAAAAACAATTTCAGCATTGTTTCCTTCCTTTAAAAATTGAGGAGCATTAATTATTTTTTCATCAATAAAAGTTTGCTCATAATTTTCATTATTCATAAAGTGATAAGTAGTATCTTCTTTATATAAAAATTGGTAAGTTCTTCTTTCTACTCTTACATTATCTAATTTATGGCCAGAAGTAAACGTATTGTCAATTACTTTTCCTGTTTCAACGTTCTTTAATGTTGTTCTAATAAAAGCGGGTCCTTTACCTGGTTTTACATGTTGAAAATCAATAATGGTATAAATACCATGATTGTATCTTATGCATAGTCCTTTTTTTATATCTGATGTACCTACCATTTTTTTTATTTTAATTAAGAGGGCCTCTTATAATTCCTTTAGTAGAATCCTCAATAAATTTTAATATAATGTCTTTTTCTTTTGATTTTGGAGCTTCTTGCTCTATTACCTTTACAGCATTAGTAACGTTTAAACCTCTAGTGTAGATATTTCTGTAAATATCTTCAATTTGAATTACTATTTCGGTAGAAAACCCTCTTCTTCTTAATCCTACAGAATTAACACCAGCAAAAGTTAATGGAGTTCTTGCTGCTTTAATAAAAGGGGGTACATTTTTTCTAACATTAGAACCTGCGGCAATAAATGTATGATCTCCAATTTCTACAAACTGTTGAACACCAACTACACCTTCAATAATTACAAAATCACCTAAAATAACGTGTCCTGCAAGGTTTACGCAATTGGCTAAAATACAGTTGTCACCAATAATACAATCGTGAGCGACATGTACGTAGGCCATTAGTAAACAGTTCTCACCTATGGTCGTTTTATCTCTATCAGTTGTACCTCTATTGATAGTAGCACATTCTCTAATTATACAGTTGTCACCAATTTCAGTAGTGGTAACTTCATCATCAAATTTTAAATCTTGAGGGATTGCAGAAATAACAGCTCCTGGAAATATTTTACAATTTTTGCCAATTCTAGCGCCATTAAAAATAGTAACATTTGGACCAATCCAAGTTCCGTCTCCAATTACTACATCTTTATGTATAGTTGTAAAAGATTCAATTACTACATCTTTTCCAATTGTTGCTTCGGGATGAATATTTGTTAGCGGATATTTTTCCATTATACTTATTTGATTTCTTGCAAGATAATTTTAATGAGTTGATTCTGCAACTTTGGGAACTACATTTTTCTCTTTAACAATTTGAGCCATTAATTCTGCCTCAATGGCTAGTTGCCCATTTACATATCCTCTTCCTTCCATTAAAACAATACCTCTTCTTATTGGAATAATCAATTTTAATTCGAAAATAATAGTATCTCCAGGAATTACTTTACGTTTAAACTTCACTTTATCAATTTTCATAAAGTAGGTGCTATAATTTTCAGGATCTTCAACGGAGCTTAAAGCTAAAATACCGCCAATTTGAGCCATGGCTTCAACCATTAAAACTCCTGGCATTACTGGGTTTCCGGGGAAGTGACCTGTGAATTGCGGTTCGTTTAATGTTACATTTTTAACACCTACAATACTTGTCTCATCCATTTCGATAATCTTATCAACCAATAAGAAAGGGTAACGATGAGGTAATAATTTTTCAATATCGGTAATGTCGTAAATAGGGGTTTTGCTTAAGTCGAATTTCGGACCAGATTTTTTTAATTTTTTAATTTCAGCTTTAATCATTTTTGCAAAATCAACATTACCTTTATGTCCTGGTCGTGCAGCTAAAATATGACCTTTTATTGGCTTTCCAACCAACGCTAAATCTCCAATAATATCTAATAATTTGTGTCTGGCAGGTTCATTTTGGAAGTGTAAAGTAAGGTTGTTTAATACACCCGTTTCTTCTACTTTAATGTGTGGTTTTCCTAATAAATCAGCTATTTCATCCAATTTTTCTTGAGGTAATGGCTTGTCAACTAAGACGATTGCATTGTCCAAATCACCACCTTTAATTAATCCATTTTTAGCTAAGACTTCTAATTCTCTTAAGAAAACAAACGTTCTGCATTTTGAAATTTCAGTTTCAAAATCTTCAATTTTATACATGTGAGCATGCTGCGTTCCTAAAGTTGGAGAATTATAATCAACCATAACAGTTAAACGAAATTCATCTTGAGGAACTAATAACATTTCAGTTTGTCTTTCAAGGTCTTCGTAAGTTAAATTTTCGGTAACTACAAAATAGTCTTTATCAGAATTTTGTTCAACAATTCCAACCTGGTTAATTGCTTCAACAAAAGGGAAAGCACTTCCATCCATTATTGGAATTTCTGGTCCATCTAATTGAATTAATGCATTATCAATTTCCATACCTGCCAATGCTGCTAAGATATGCTCAGTAGTATGTACTCGTACACCATTTTTTTCTAATGTTGTACTTCTCGATGTATCTACAACTAAATCAGCGTCAGCATTAATTATTGGTTCACCTTCAATATCAACTCGTTGAAATTTAAAACCATGATTATCTATAGCGGGGTTAACTGTTAGCGTTACTTTTTCTCCTGTATGTAAGCCAATTCCAACTACAGAAAATGGTGCTTTTAAGGTCTTTTGTTTAGACATTTTTTATTTTTTTTCTAATTTATTTAATCTATTAACGATACTCGGTAAGTTTTTAAAACTAGCATAAGAACGCATATAATCTGGATAAGAAAATGCAGGAGAGCCCTGTAAAATTTGGTTGTCTTTAATATCTTTAGAAACACCAGATTGTCCTGCGATTTTAACATTATCTCCAATGGTAATGTGACCAGTAATTCCAACTTGGCCACCAGTCATGCAATTTTTTCCAATTTTTGAAGAACCAGAAATCCCTGTTTGACCAGCTAATACAGTATTCTCACCAACCACAACATTATGTGCAATGTGAACTAAATTATCTGTTTTAACTCCTTTTTTTATAATTGTAGAACCCATTGTAGCTCTATCAATACAGTTGTTTGGGCCAATTTCTACATCATCCTCAATAATTACATTTCCTATCTGAGGGATTTTATCAAAACCACCCTCTTTGTTTGGTGCAAACCCAAAACCATCAGATCCAATAACTGCTCCCGCATGGAGAATACAATTATCGCCAATAACACAATCGTGATAAATTTTAACACCAGCATAAATTAATGTGTTGTTACCAATTTTCACATTTTCTCCAATAAAGCTTTGTGGGTAGATTTTTACATTATTTCCAATTACAGCATTATCACTGATGTAAGCAAATGCTCCAAGATAAATATCATCTCCAATAGTAACGCTTTCGGCAATAAAAGTTTGTTTCTCTATGCCTGTTTTGTTGTTTCTAAATTGGTTATAAACTTCTAGTAATTTTGTAAAAGATTGGTAAGCATCATCAACTCTTACCAAGGTACAAGTCGATTTAATTTCTTTTTTTAAACTTAAATTTTTGTTTATAATTACAATTGAAGCATCTGTGGTGTATAAATGCTCTTCATAAGCTAAATTGGCTAAAAATGATAGAGAACTTGTGGCTCCTTCTTCAATTTTCGAAAGGGTATTCACCATTACATTAGCGTTACCTTCTACCTCTCCATTTAACAATCCTGCTATTTGTTCTGCTGTAAATTCCATTAATTCCAAAAATAACAGTTTGAAAAGAAATTAACTAATTTTTAACTTGAAGTTTTTAGTCAATTAATGTTTTGGAAAACATAAAAACCATTTTTTTACTGGAGTAGATAATGCACTGATGTTAAAAGTGTCAGCAGCTTCTTTAATATCAAGCATTTTACCATTTTTTAGTAAAATGTTAATATTATCCATTTTAGGATTGTAAGCATTATTCACAATGCTATTTTGGAATACAAAATAGGAGATTTCTTTGTCCGATAATTTAAGCTTTGTTTTAATTTTTTCTGAAATAGCAGTAATCTCCGCTTTATCAAATTTCTTTTTTTGTAATTTTATTTTATATAAATCTCGATTAGTAATCATTTTACAAAGCGTTTTTAATGTCTTGTCTGAATGACTTACCCAAACTTTTACAGAAGCCATAATATCAATGTCATCAAGCTCAGCAAAAGATTTTAAAATTTTCGGATCATCTTTAAACGACTGTAAATTATATTGGTTATATAAAAATTGATGTAAAGCAGGAGTACAAAATAATTCATCTCCATTAAGGGCAATTTCTTTGGCTCTTTTTAAGATGTTTACCAATAAATTTTCGGCAGAAAGTACTGTTTTGTGTAAATAAACTTGCCAATACATTAATCTTCGAGCAATTATAAAATTTTCTATAGAATAAATTCCTTTTTCTTCAATGGCTAGCTCATCATTTTTTACAGTTAACATGGTTATAATTCGATCAGAATTTACAACACCTTCAGAAACTCCAGAATAAAAACTATCTCTTTTTAAGTAATCAATTCTGTCCATATCTAATTGGCTAGAAACTAATTGGTACAAGAATTTCTTTTTGTATTGATTTCTAAAAATAGTTAACGCTAAATCTAATTTCCCTTTAAATTTGGTATTGAGCTCATCCATAAAAAGGGTAGAAATTTCTTCGTGAGAAATTCCATTAACAATACTGTTTTCTAATGCATGTGAAAAAGGACCATGACCAATATCGTGCAATAAAATGGCAATAGAAACAGCTTCGGCTTCCTTATCGGAAATGTTATGTCCTTTAGAGCGAAGTACTTCGATAGCTTTTTGCATGATATGCATTGCACCAATACAATGGTGAAATCGTGTATGTAAAGCTCCTGGATAAACTAAATGGGTTAACCCCAACTGTTTAATTCGTCTTAATCGCTGAAAATAAGGGTGTTCTATTAAATCGAAAATAATAGTGTGGTTAATTGTAATAAAACCATAAATTGGGTCGTTAAATATTTTCTTTTTATTGAGCTTATTCATAGAATGATTGAAGTACTAAATTGAGCTTCAAAAATACTATTTTTGAAGTTGTAAAAATAAGAGGGAAAAAATTAGATAATAGATTTATATGGATGCAATTACAATACTTTGGGCAGATGACGAAATTGATTTGTTAAAGCCCCATATTTTATTTTTAGAAGAAAAAGGTTATCGAGTTTTATCTACACAAAGTGGAGATGAAGCATTAGACGTTTTAGAGGAAGAACGTGTAGATATTGTTCTCTTAGATGAAAATATGCCTGGAATATCTGGTTTGGAAACATTAGAAATAATGAAAGAAAAACATCCGAGCTTGCCTGTAATTATGATTACTAAAAGTGAGGAAGAGTATATTATGGAAGAGGCTATTGGAGCTAAAATTTCTGATTATTTGATTAAACCTGTTAACCCAAAACAAATTTTATTATCTCTAAAAAAGAATTTAGATACTACTCGTTTAGTGAGCGAAAAAGCAACATCAAATTACCAAAGAGAATTTAGAGAAATTGGGATGATGCTAAATGACAATTTAGATAATAGGGATTGGATAGAATTGTATAAAAAACTAACTTATTGGGAATTAGAACTTTCAAAATCTGAAGAAAGTGGAATGGATGAGGTTTTTCAGATGCAAAAAACTGAAGCTAATGCACAGTTTGGGAAATTTGTAGAACGAAATTATGTGGATTGGTTAAATCATCCTGAAGATGCACCAACAATGTCACATAATCTATTTAATAAATATGTAATTCCTGAAATAAAAAATGATGATACACCAGTGTTTTTTATTTTGATAGATAATTTACGTTATGATCAGTGGAAAACAATACGGTCCATATTGGTACAGGATTATTGGATAGATGAGGAAGATGCTTTTTATAGTATTTTACCAACCACAACGCAATATTCTCGAAACGCCATTTTTGCAGGAATGATGCCTTCTGAAATTGAAAGAAGATACCCTGATAAATGGGTAAATGATGAAGATGAGGGAGGAAGAAATTTAAGTGAAAAATTTTTTATTGAAGAGCAATTAAAACGAAATGGATTAGACATTAAATTTTCTTACAACAAGGTGCTAAATGTGAGTTATGGCAATAAAGTATTAAGAGAAGTACCTGATATGTTTAATAACCCGCTAAATGTAATTGTGTATAATTTTGTAGACATGCTTTCACATGCAAGAACTGATACTCAAATAATTAAGGAATTGGCTGTAGATGAAGCGGCTTATCGTTCGGTGGTGAAATCTTGGTTTGAACATTCTACATTGTTGAGTATTTTTAAAGAAATTGCTGCTCGTGGAGGTAAAGTGGTTATTGCTACAGATCATGGTTCTATTCGAGTTAAAGAACCGTCAAAAATTGTGGGAGATAAAGGTGTAAATTCTAATTTGAGGTATAAACAGGGTAAAAGTTTAGATTATAATGCTAAAGATGTGTTGGCAATAAAAAAACCTGAAGATGCTCATTTACCAAAAGTGAATGTAAGCCAATCATTTGTTTTTGCTAAAGACGATAAATTTTTTGCTTACCCTAATAACTATAATCATTACGTAAAGTATTATAAAGATACGTTTCAGCATGGAGGAATTTCTTTAGAAGAAATGTTAATTCCTGTTATTAAATTGAGTGCAAGGTAGTTGGTTGACTAAAGAATGGAGAATTTAGAGTACATAGCTAAAACAGAGATAGATTTACAAAATATTGCTAAAAATATACTTTCTGATTTTGGTGATCAAAAAATAATTCTTTTTTATGGTGAAATGGGGGTTGGAAAAACAACTTTAATAAAAGTATTGTGCCAACAATTAGGTGTTGATGAACCAACAAGTAGTCCTACATTTTCTATTGTAAATGAGTATTTATCAAATCAAAATAAATCAATTTACCATTTCGATTTTTATCGAATAGAAAAGGAAGAAGAAGTGTATGATTTAGGGTATGAAGATTATTTTTATAACAATAATTTTTGCTTTGTAGAATGGCCCGAAAAAATTCCCAACTTATTACCTAAAAATGTCGTAAAAGTTAAGATAGTGTTAGATGAAGAAAACAATAGAATTATTTCTATTGCACACTAAGCAGTATTTTTTAACTTTGTAAACCTAAACTCCCATCATTATGAATACATCAGATGATTTATTGAAATCCTTAGCACAAGGATTTATGCCTCAAGAAGAGATGCTTGAGGTAGCCCGTAAGAAAAGTAATCTACAAATAGGAATCCCTAAAGAAAATTCAATACAAGAAAAAAGAGTTCCTGTTGTACCCGATGCCGTTGCTGTTTTGGTAAATAATGGACATGAAGTCATTGTTGAGACTGGAGCTGGTGATGGTTCGAGTTTTAGTGATAAAGACTATTCAGAAGCAGGAGCAATCATTGTTTTTGCTACTGAAGAAGTGTATAAAGCAAACATGATTTTAAAGGTTGAACCTCCAACTTTATCGGAAATAGATTTGATGCAACATGGACAGTTATTGATTTCAGCCTTGCAGTTACCGATTCAGCCTAAAAATTTCATTAAAAAATTAATGGCTAAAAAAATTACAGCCATTGCTTTTGATTATATAAAAGACCCTGAAGGAATGTTACCTATTGTTAGTGCAATGAGCGAAATTGCAGGGAATGCATCTATTTTAATAGCCGCAGAATATTTAAGTTATGTTCGTAAAGGGCAAGGGCAATTATTTGGAGGAATTTCAGGCGTATCACCAACCGAAGTAGTAATTTTAGGGGCAGGAACAGTAGGTGAGTTTGCAGCTAGGACAGCACTTGGTTTAGGAGCTACAGTTAAAGTTTTTGATAATAATACCAATAAGTTAAGGCGTTTACAAGCCTTACTTGGGCAGCGAATAGCAACATCAATTATACAACCTAAAGTTTTAGCAAAAGCATTAAAATCCGCAGACGTGGTTATAGGGGCAATCAGTAGCACGGTAGGACGGGCGCCAATTATTGTTACAGAAGAAATGGTAAGCGAAATGAAAGATTTTTCGGTAATTGTAGATGTAAGTATTGATAAAGGTGGTTGTATAGAAACATCAGAAGTAACCAATCACGATGCTCCAATTTTTTCTAAATATGGGGTAATTCATTATTGTGTACCCAATATTGCTTCGAGAGTTGCACGAACAGCTTCTTACGCATTAAGTAATGTAATTACGCCTACTATTTTAGATACAGGCGAATTTGGAGGTTTAGAAGTGATGATAAAATCCTACCAAGGAATACAAAATGGGGTGTATATTTATAAAGGAATTTTAACTAATAAATATTTAGCCGACACTTTTGGTTTACCATATAAAGATATTAACCTGCTGTTAATGGCAATGTAATTTTAGTGAGAGTATGAAAGGATTTGGAAGACGTTTTTTTATTTATATGATTGGTTTCGGGATGGGCTGCGTGTTGGTTTGGGTAATGTTCTATAGGAATGGGGACAGGGCTTCGACTATGCCAACAGGTAGGGTGTTAGATTTTTTTGAAAGCACAGAAATTAAAATTAGCGACCAATTAAAATGTGAGATAGAATGTAATAATTTAGAGCTTAATTTTATGGATAGCACCTTTTGGGAAAATGCGACAGTAGATTTCGGTAAAAGTGCAGTTAGAAGAAAGCCTTGTCCAGAGCACTATATTGAATCAATTACTAAATCGGGTAGAAAAATAGGTGTTTATATCGAAAATTGTGAAGTCTGTTTAGATTGCGAAGAAGATAGAACTGCTACTCTAAGAAGTATTGTTAACCTTTCTGAGGGAGATAAGGCTTGTGATTGCTAATTAGTGGTTTCATATTTGTTAAGAGCCCGATTAATGGGGGATCTATGAAACTTAATGGTTTTTTTAACAATTAGAATAATACAAACAAAAGCACAAATTATATAGTTTGTGCTTTTGTTTGTATGCCGTATTCTTGAGAGAATTTTTTGTATTACTTTAGCTTTAAAGGTAAGTACACAAAATGAGTTAAATATTTTGAGTTGTATTCTCCAATAGCACTTTTAACAGATTCATCCTTTTGAAGTTCAGTATTCTGATGAGCAAAGTCATGAAAATGAATAGTCACTTCATTTGGAGTATCAATCCCTTTAGCATCATTAGCCATGATCATACGCTCAGTATAGAAGCCGTAAGGAGCTAATTGGGGTCCTATTTTTTGAAGCATCTCGCTCCTACCTTCCGTATTTTCTTTGTAATAAGATATTTTCATTAAATACATCCGACCATTTTCATCACTATCAGAGGACTGAAACATTTCGGATGTCCCTTTTATAACACGTATATTGTTTGCAGACTGTTTAAGTAATTTGCTTTCTTTTTTATATTTTTCATTACTCATCAATTCCTCGTGCGCGTCTGGTTTATCCCAATAGATTACAACAATTCTATTAGGAGCTTCAAAGTTTTCAATATTTCCTTTTTGCCCCATAACATCAAATTCTCTTTCAATATGACCTCCTGCCTTATTCATTAATTTTTCTGTTGCTTTCCGATAGCGATTATACTTTTCATCATCTTGAACTGTTAAAAGCACTATTGAATAATTTACACCTTTGTTTTCTTTTAATCCCTCCATTTTTTCTATTGTTTCCATTGATTCGATTATATTTTTGTTACTCTCCTCTTTTGATTGGTTCGCACTACATCCTGTTGAATTCCCTATAATCACTATAAGTACAATCAACTTTATTAAATTTAATTTTCGCATAATTTCCTTTTTAATTAATATTAAATTCAAATGTAGGAACAGTTAAGTGCCACCAGAAATATCTGATGTACTTGGGAATAAAAAGTTGTGAAATGGCTTTTTTAAAATTATTCTAAGGATGAATGAACAATGTTTAGATGTTGATGTATGTCTGAAGCTTTTGTTCTTGAGACCGGTATTTGAAAAGAATATCCTTTTGGAGTAAGTTTCATTGATTTCCTATTGCCTGTTACAGTATACTCATTTAGAGTATTTACAATATATGAGTTATGACATCTAAATAAATTGAGGTTTATCGTTTGGTTCAAAATCTTTGTTAAAGAAACCCTTAACAACCTTTCTTTTGTGATACCATTTTCATTCCAGACAATTTTAGCATAAATACTTTGTGCCTCAATGTAAATTAACTTTTTAATGTTTATTGTTAATTTTTCTAATGTAGATGACTGAAATATAATAATATCTTCATCAGTGTTGGTAAATTCGTTTGGTAACAAAGGAGGGTTTAATAAGTTTAATCTTTTTTTGTATTTGTAAAATTTCCCACTATTTCTAAAAGATTTCCATGCTGGATGAGAGAGAGCCATGATGAAACCAATTCTTTCTTTGTAAAAGAGTTCAAAATAATGATCGCCTTTGTCATCCTCCCCAAGAGAGAGGTATGCTATGGAAGCTTCTCTGTAATAAGTTTTACCTTTATTTTTATTCAAGTTAGAGGTCAGTATTTTTGACCATTTGTTAACACTGGTTTTTAATTTCATTTGCTGATAAAGAGCAATTTGGGTTGCAGGAGAATGAATGATTCGACTTTCATTTTGCTCCAATAATCCTTTGGCTTCATCATATCTATTAGACATAATGTATGTCCATACTAATGCATCATAAGTCGCATCGGAATTGGGTGAAAGAGTAAGTGTCTTTTTTAACTGCTTTTCAGCTTTTCCATACGCTCCAAATAACGATAACGCATAGCCGTAAGTACTGTTTACCTGCACATTGAAAGGGTCAGTTTCAAGAACATACTCGATATTTTGAATCGCTTTTTTGTATTGACCAATTACCAACAGGTAAAAAGCATAGTAATAGTGGGCATCTGAAGACTCCTTATTTAAAGAGAAAGCTTTTTTTAGTGAATAGAATGCTCCCAATATATCAATATCACTTAACAATTTTACAAGTGCAAGAGAAAGATGAGATTCTATCATGTCCTTATCTAATTCTATTGATTTTAATGCCGCAGCTTTTGCATTCTTATAATTAACTTCAGTATCTCCTTTTTGTATCCCTGCTAATAATGACCAACAATCAGATAACCGCGCATATCCTAATGCAAATCCAGGTTCAATTTTTATAGATTTACTGAAAAAATTAATGGCTTGCTTAATATTGTTCTCATTCCACAAATTCCAATGATGTAATCCTTTAAGATAATAATTGTATGCTATAGGATCAATAGCTGTCCGGTGCTTTATATTTACTTTTTCTAATTGAAGATACCCTAATATTTTGTCAGAGATTTTATCTACTATTTCAAAAAGATTAGTACTGTTTTCTTCAAATTTTTTAGAGAGAAAACAAGTGTTGTCCTGAGTATTAATAAACTGCACTGTAACGCGAATACGATCACCTATTTTGAATAGTGCTCCTTTAACAAATACATCAACATTTAGCTTTGAAGAGTCTAGATTTTCATTATTTGAAAACGAAGTTGTAGTTGAAACAACTTTTGCATTCCTAAGGTTGGAAAGGAGATGGGTGATTTCTATGGCAATTGCATTACACAGGTAATCATCCTCTTTATTTTTAGATACATTGTTAAAAGGGAAGACAGCTATACTTTGCATTAATATTCGGTTTTAAAAGTTAATTTCGTTGATAGATTTAATTACTCTCAACATGATCCTATGTTGTGTTTCAATGTGAGATAAAATATGTTGTTAAACGAAATTAAGTTTTTTATTAAAGAAGTCAAAAAAGCTAAAACAGATTTCATCCCTATTTTAAGTGAATAATCTTATTTTTGCGCTTTATAAATATTTGTTTTGGGAAATAAGAAAATCTACGATATAACAATAGTTGGAGGAGGGATTGTAGGTGCTGCAACAGCCTATAAAATTCAAATTAAATACCCTAATCTTAAAATATTAGTAATAGAAAAAGAAGAGCGACTAGCGAATCATCAAACAGGCAATAATTCTGGAGTAATACATTCAGGTTTATATTATAAACCAGGTTCTTATAAGGCAAAAACTTGTGTTAATGGTAGAAAGCAATTAGTGAAATTTGCTAAAGAACACCATATTAAACATGATGTTTGTGGTAAAGTAGTTGTAGCTGTTGAAGAAAATGAATTGCCATTTATGGATAAGATTTTCGATAATGGAATAGCAAACGATACTGAAGGGATAGAAAAAATTACAGCAGAACAAGTAAAAGATATCGAGCCTTTCGTTAAAAGCATTGGAGGTATTTGGGTGCCTTGTACTGGGATTATAGATTATAGAGGAACTACAGAAAAATTAGCAGAACTAGTTGAAGCGAAACAAGAAGAAAGTAATATTGTTTTAGGTGAAGAGGTATTGTCTTATATTCATGGAGAAGAAACAACAGAGGTGATTACCTCAAAAAACAAGTATTTAACCAAGTACATGATTTTTTGTGGAGGTTTACAAGCGGATCGGTTAGCTAAAAAAGATAAGATTGATTTAAAAGAAAAGGTAGTTGGTTTTAGAGGTGATTATTATGACTTAACGGAACAAGCAAAGCATAAGGTTAAGAACTTAATTTATCCAGTTCCAAATCCAGATTTCCCATTTTTAGGAGTGCATTTTACGCGTATGGTAAATGGAGGGATTGAGTGTGGACCAAATGCTGTATTTACCTTTAAAAGAGAAGGTTATGGTAAGATGGACTTTAATTTTAAAGATACTCTTGACGCACTAAGCTATAAAGGAACTTGGAAATTATTTTTTAATAATTTTGGTTTTGCAGCAAACGAATACCGTAGAGCATTTTCTAAAAAACTTTTTTTAAAAACGTTGCAGCGAATGATTCCTGAATTAACAATGGAAGATATTAAACCAGGTGGAGCAGGAGTGAGGGCAATGCTGTTAAATGAAAAAGGGGATACAAAAGATGGTTTTAGAATTGAGTACAAAGATAAAAGCATTCATGTACTAAATGCACCTTCTCCAGCAGCTACAGCTTGTTTAGCAATAGGAGATGCTATTTGCGATATGGCAAACAAACAATTCAATTTAAATTAAATATGGAATATTTTTCAACCACAGAAATTATAGGCTATATGGCCTCATTAGTAGTACTATTATCTTTTTTAATGAAAGATGTAACAAAATTAAGAAAGGTTAATATCGTAGGTTGCCTACTTTTTGTAGCTTATGGAGTGTTTTTAGGATTTTCAATTCCTATAATTGTTACCAATGTAGCAATAGCTATAATAAACGTGGTTTATTTAATAAAAACTAAAAAAGCTGCTTAAATAATTTGATTCTTTTGCTTAAAAGTATCCCAATTCCAAATAAAATTATCCATAGCCTCATCTAAACGTTTTAAAAACATTGGGTTGGGACTTTTCATGTTTTTGAAGTATTCATCTTGATAATTGTTAAGATTATACTTTCCAAAAATGCCTTTAGATATAGCATAATGCATGTTTTTTGAAGGATGGTTTACCTTCATTAAATAACATTGATAGTCTTTAATTACCCGTTCTAACTTTTCTTGATCACAATCAAAAACATTACTTAACTTAGAATAGATAAGGTTTGTAATCCTATCGTCTTTAGAATTGTGTAAATATTCAGGAATGTAATGAAGATTAGCAGCAAAAACAATTAAAGTAAACGAATTGTCGTCTGCTGTAGAGATATTTGGAGATGTGATAAATTCAGGAGCATCATTAATAATACCAACAATTTCAGAAAAACCTTCGTCTATTGTATTTAAAATAGAATTAACAAAAATGTTAGCAACAACATCTTCTTTAATTTTCTTTTTTCCAAATATCTTAAACATACTACCTAAATGGTTTCTACAAATTTACAAGGATAGAAAACATTAAATTGATAGGTAGTTAACACCTTATTAACAAAGTTATTAACTTAAGAAGCCTCTAATGTTAAAATTAGAGGCTTTTAAATTATTTAGATTAAATTTTTCCTGGATAAACTTTTAAAGCCTGATCCAAGCATTCAATTGCATTTTTTAAGGATTCTTTATTTAGGACATAGGCAATTCTAACTTCTCTTTCACCTAAACCTTTAGTTGCATAAAAACCTGCTGCAGGGGCAATCATTACAGTTTGATTGTTGTATTCAAAATCTTCTAGTAACCATTGGCAAAATTTTTCTGCATTTTTTACAGGTAATTCGGCAACTGCATAAAAGGCTCCTCCAGGTGTTGGACATTTTACACCTTCAATATTATTTAAACCTTTAATTACAAGATCTCGCCTGCCAACATATTCGTTAATTACATCATCAAAATAGCTTTGAGGGGTCTGTAGTGCTGCTTCACCTGCAATTTGCCCTAAAGTTGGAGGGCTTAATCTTGCTTGTGCATATTTTAAAGCTGTTTCAACTAATTTTTTATTTTTAGAAACAAAAGCCCCAATTCGTGCTCCACACATACTATATCTTTTAGAGACGGAATCAATAACAATTATATTATTATCTATTCCTTCTAAATTAAAAACTGAATAATGTGTTTCTCCATCATAACAAAACTCACGATAAACTTCATCAGCAATTAAATATAAATTATGCTTTTTAACAATATCACGTAAGGTTTCTAATTCTTGTTTAGAATATAAATAGCCTGTTGGATTGCCAGGGTTACAGATTAATATAGCTTTAGTTTTTGAAGTGATTAACTTTTCAAAATCTTCAATAGGAGGTAGCGAAAATCCGGTATTTATAGAAGAAGTTACGGGAATAACATTTACTCCAGCTGTTTTAGCAAACCCGTTATAATTAGCATAAAATGGTTCAGGAATAATGACCTCATCGTCTTCGTTTAAACACGAATTGAAAGCAAATAATAATGCTTCGGAACCACCTGTTGTAACTAAAATATCTTCAAAAGAAACATTAAGATTTAGGTTGTTGTAATAATTAGCTAAACCTTTTCGGTAAGACTCTATTCCTGCAGAATGACTATATTCTATTACACTTAGATCAATGTTTTTAATTGCATCAATGGCAACTTTAGGTGTTTCTATATCTGGTTGACCAATATTTAAATGGTAAACCGTTCTTCCTTTTTCCTTTGCTGCTTCAGCGTATGGCACCAATTTTCGAATTGGTGATTCGGGCATTTCTAAGCCTCTATTTGATATATCAAGCATTTTTTTTATTTTTAGAGTTAGTAAAATTAATACTTTATGTTATTTAACAGTCATAATTCAGATAATATAGAAATTAGACCACGGTTTAAATTATTTTCGGATTTCGGTAGTGAAGAAATATTAGAAAAAATAAGCAAAGCTTTACCAGAGCAGTCCGATGTAGTAGGTATTGTGAAAGGAACTCATGCTTTTTTACGAATTCAAGAATCAAAAGAACATTATTGGTCACCAGTAATGGAGGTTGTTGTAGAAAAAGATGAGGATGATATAAAAAAAACGAGTATTAGGTGCTTATTGGGTCCGAAACCATCAATATGGATGATGTTAATGTTTATTTATGTTGGTGTTGGAGTTTTTTCTGTTTTTGGAGGGATGTATGGATTGGCAAAATGGAATTTAGGAAAAGAGTCAATTTTCATATGGGCTTTCCCTGTGGGGCTTTTTATTTTCGGGATAATCTATTTTACATCAAAATATGGACAACGAAAAGGAAGAGACCAAATGCTTCATTTGGTAAGTTTCTTATATCATGCAATTGATGATGGAAACTTGGTTAGGTTATAACTTTTTCTTGTAGATAGTTTTAGTTGCTTTAGAGGCTTTAACCATACCTTTAAAAATAAGTTTTTTTTCAATGAATCTTGAATCCATTAAATCTGAAATAAATTGAATAACGACCTCTCTTTCTTGCCAACCAATTTTATCATTAGTATCAAATTTTATTTTAATAATATTTGTACTATTGCTCTTGATTTTACCTTCTGGTAAAACAATTGTTGTACAAGAACAGTCTACTTCCGGTTCAAGAATGGTTAACGGAATTTTTCCAGTATAAGTAAAAGAATAGTTAAGTGTAATTTGATGTCCCTCATCTACTTTCTTAAATTTTTGAGTAGTTTTTTCAAATTCAATGTTATCAGAATTTTGGGCAAAAGAAAAGCTTACTACTAAAATTAGTAGTAAGCTTAAACTGTTTTTGAAAAAAATATTTTTCAAACTAACTTAATATTTTTTATTAATTCGCCACTGGAGTTCCTGCAGCTTCTTTTACTGGAGAAGTTTGTGGTGCAATAATTTTACCTTTTATTCTAATAACTTTAGTTGCAGTAACAGCATTAGAAGTAATTGTAACAGATTTGTTAATAGCACCTAATCTTTTAGTGTCATACTTAACTTTAATTACTGAACTTTCTCCTGGTTTAATAGGCTCTTTAGGCCAAGTTGGTACAGTACATCCACAGCTACCTCTAGCGTTAGAAATTATTAATGGCTCTTTACCATTATTAGTAAATTTAAATTCTCTTACTCCATCAGCACCTTGCTCAATTGTTCCATAATCAACAACCTCTGATACAAACGTAATTGTTGGAGCATTAGGGTTTTGAACTTTTATAGCAGTAGCAGGGGTAGCTGATGTTTGTGCATTTACACCAACAGCTATAACAGCTAATAAGCCAAATGTTAATATTACTTTTTTCATAGTTTTTAGTTTTTTAATTCTTAATCTGTACAAACGTACTTAATATTTAGTGTTCATTTTTTTCTGTTGACACTTCTATAACAAAGGGGTGTTAGAACAGGAATGTTGTGATAAAAGCTAATATTATGCCAGTTTAGATTTGTTGAAAAGAGTTTCTTGTTTCTTAAACAATAACTTACCTTTGTTAACTTATTTTTAAAAAAGATTCAGCATGAATATCGATAGTAAATATAATCCAAAAGCCATTGAAGATAAATGGTATGAATACTGGATGAAAAATGACTTTTTCAGCTCTAAACCAGACGAAAGAGAAGCATATACTATCGTTATTCCGCCACCAAATGTTACAGGAGTGTTGCATATGGGCCACATGTTAAATAATACGATTCAAGATGTATTGATTCGTAGAGCAAGAATGTTAGGATTTAATGCTTGTTGGGTTCCAGGTACTGATCATGCTTCTATTGCAACGGAATCTAAGGTTGTAAACCTATTAAGAGAAAAAGGAATTAGTAAACAAGATATAGGAAGAGAAAAGTTTTTAGAACATGCTTTTGAGTGGAAAGATAAGTACGGAGGAATAATATTAGAACAATTAAAAAGGTTAGGCGCAAGTTGCGATTGGGATAGAACTCGATTTACAATGGAACCTAAATTATCTGATGCGGTAATTAAATCTTTTATTGAGCTAAATAAAAAAGGATACATCTATAAAGATTGGAAAATTGTAAACTGGGATCCTAAAGCTCAGACAACACTTTCTAATGAAGAGGTAATTCGTAAAGATGTTCAATCTAAATTATATCATATTAACTATAAGTTAGTTGATTCTGATGAATACATAACAATTGCAACTACTCGTCCAGAAACAATAATGGGAGATGCTGCTATTTGTGTGCATCCTAAAGATGAGCGTTATACGCATTTACATGGTAAGAAAGTTATTGTTCCTATGGTAAACCGTGAGGTTCCAATTATTGTTGATGATTATATTGATTTAGAATTTGGAACAGGGATGCTAAAAGTAACACCTGCTCACGATACCAATGATTATGAGATAGGAGTTAGAAATAATTTAGAAATTATAGACACGTTTAATGATGACGGAACAATAAGTGAAGCGGCAGGAATCTTTGTTGGTGAAGACCGATTTGTAGTTCGTAAGAAAGTTGCACAGTTGTTAAAAGAAGAAGGATTATTAATTAAAGAGGAAGAGATTACAAATAATGTTGGGTATTCTGAAAGAAACCCAGATACAGTTGTAGAGCCCAAATTGTCTTTACAGTGGTATGTTAAAATGGATGAAATTGTGAAACCTGCTTTAGAGCATGTTATGAATGATGATATTCAGTTTTATCCTTCAAAATATAAAAACACTTATAAGCATTGGTTAGATAATATTAGAGAATGGCCAATTTCTCGTCAGTTATGGTGGGGACAATAAATTCCTGCTTATTACTATAATGAAGCAAACGACTATGTAAT